>DATHQX010000221.1:0-77286 GCA_035482295.1 Verrucomicrobiia bacterium | reverse complement strand
CGCTTAGTCGTTGGTCCAGACGTCGTACGAGAGCAGGGTGCGGCGAAGCTTGTCGCGCGCGCCGACGGCCAGCTTTATCGCTTCGGTGGCGGCGACCGAGGCAACGAAGTTCACCGCCGAGTTCAGAATGCCCGAGGTATCGCACGTCTCGACTACGCCGCGGGGCGAGTCGGGGAAGACGCAAGCCAGGCACGCAGTTTCGCCGGGCAGGATGGTCATAGTGACGGCGTAGCTGGCGACGCCGGCCGAGTAAATCCACGGCAGCTTGCGATCGACGGCAAAGTCGTTGATCAGGTAGCGCGTCTCAAAGTTGTCGGTGCCGTCGAGGATGAGGTCGACGCCATCGAGCAGGTCATCGACGTTGTCAGGTGTGAGGTCGGCGGCGTGCGCCTCGACAGTGATCTCGGAGTTGAACGCAGCGATCTTGCGCGCGGCGGCGATCGCTTTAGGCAACGATTCGGCTGCGTCGGCTTCGTCGAACAAGACCTGGCGTTGCAGGTTGCTGGGCTCAACGTAATCGCGGTCGATGATGCGCAGATATCCCACGCCGGCGCGTGCCAGCAGAGAAGCCAGCGCCGATCCGGTGGCGCCGCAACCAACAATGGCGATGCGGGTTTCAGCCAGTGCCGCCTGACCCGCTTCGCCGATGGGCGGGAAGAGGATTTGGCGGGAATATCGTTCGGGAATTGACAACTGCGCTACCTCCGGGCCGGGCCGCCGATTGCTGTTACTTGGGCATGGTTACCCGTTTATTATAGGTATTCCACTGCAAGTAAGCTTCCCCAGGCGAAGGATGAAAGGTCTCCGCGATTGCACGGCGCTCAGGACGCATGTGCGTGGGCAACAAAGACTTGGCAAGTCCGGTGCGAAGGTATGGGCCGGATAGCGGTCGCGCTGAAGGGCAGAGTTTGAGGACTCCGATCAAGCCATTGTTGTGCCAGCTCGTGGTTCTGGGCAGCCTGTTTTCAGCAGGACTGCAGGCGCAGGTTTCGGAGCCTCCCGCTCCTGAGGGGCAAGCCCCGCAAGTCGAGTCGGAATCGACTTATTCGACCGGCGCTCTGAACAAATACGACGGCCAAACCGTGGCGGCGATTGAGTTCCGCGGGATCAACGGAACCGATCCAGCTAAGTTGCGTTCGTTGCTGGCGCAGGAGGAAGGCCAGCCCCTCGATCGTGACAAGCTGCGCGCCAGCATCAAGTCGCTGTACGCCACGGGTCGCTTCGCGACGCTGAGCGTGGAAGGCGAGGCAGCCGGCGAAGGCCGCGTGCGTCTGATCTTCGTGGTTACCGAGAACTACTTCAACGGCGTAATCACGGTCGAGGGGGCGCCGCAGAAGGGCAATCCCAAGGCGCATCAGTTGGTGGCCTCCAGCCAGTTGGATTTGGGCGACGTCTTCAACGAAGACAAGGTCGTCAGCTCGATCCAGCGGATGAAGAAAATCCTGGCCGACAACGGCTACTACGAAGCCGGGATCACCTACACCCTTCACCCGAATGCACAAGACCATCAGATGGCCATCAACTTTTACGTGACGCCGGGCACGATGGCGCGAGTAGGAGCGGTAACGATCGTGGGCGATGCGGGGATTCCGCCGGACCAGGTGCGCAGCCTGACCAAGCTGAAGGAGGGCGCCAAGATCAGTACCGATCGCGTGACGCGCGCGCTGGAGAGGCTGCGCAAGCACTACCAGAAGAACGCACATCTGGAAGCCGAGGTCACGCTGATCGATCGCCAATATCACCCGGACACCGACCGGCTGGACTACGTCTTCAAGGTCGAGCAGGGACCGACGGTGAACATCGCGACGCAGGGCGACGGCGTGAGCAAGAACCAGCTCAAGAAGCTGGTGCCGGTGTATGAAGAAAATTCCGTCGACGACGATTTGCTGAACGAAGGCCGGCGCAACCTGCGCGACTATCTCCAGACGAAGGGATATTTCGATGCCACGGTTGAGGTGGAGCGCGACCCCGTACCGGACAAAAACCATCTCGACATCATCTACAAGATCGATCCGGGTGTGCGGCACAAACTGACGGCGATCAAACTCGAAGGCAACAAGTACTTCAGCAGCGAAATCATTCGCGAGCGCCTGGCGGTTGAGCCTTCGAGCTTAGTAATGCCCAACGGACGCTTCAGCCAGCAATTGCTCTCCGAAGATGTGGCCTCCATCAAGTATCTCTACCTGGCCAACGGCTTTCTGGATGTGAAGGTGAATGCCGACCTGGTGGACGATTATCTGGGCAAGAAAAACGAGATGGAAGTGCTGCTGAAAATCGAAGAGGGCAAGCAGACGCGAGTGGGCGAGCTGAAGCTGGAGGGAACGGAGAGTTTCAACGGCGAGCAGTTGATGCCGAGCCTGAGCAACATGCAGGGTCAGCCGTTCAGCGAAGCCAACATCGCTAACGATCGCGACGCCATTACGTATTACTACTACAACCAGGGATTTCCGAACGTAGAGTTCGAAGCATCGGCTACGCCGCAGGCAGGCGATCCGCAGCTCATGGATGTGGTCTACAACGTCACCGAGGGCCAGAGGGTGTTCGTGGACAGGGTGCTGATCTCGGGACTGAATTACACGCGACCGTACATCGTGAACCGGCAGATGCGTATTCATGATGGCGATCCGCTGAGCCAGAATCGCATGGTCGATTCGCAGCGGAGGCTGTACAACCTGGGGCTGTTCAACGAAGTGGACATGGCGGTGCAGAACCCGGAAGGCCTGGAACCCTCGAAGGATGTGCTGTTCAACCTTCAGGAGTCGCGGCGCTGGACATTCCGCTACGGCGGTGGCATCGAGTTCGCCACCGGCAACATTCCGAGCACCAACAACCCGCAGGGCAAAACCGGCTTCAGCCCGAACGGCGTGCTGGAGATCACGCGTCTGAACCTGTTCGGCCGCGACCAGACGTTCACCTTCCGCGGACGGCTCGGTCTGCTGACGCGTCGCGGCATCATGAGCTACGACGCGCCACGGCTCTTCCATCGTGAGAACTGGCGCATCATCGTCAGCGCGCTTTTCGACAATACGGCCGACGTGAATACGTTTGCCTCGGAGCGCCTGGAAGGTGCGGTGCAGGCGGAACAGCGCTACAACCGTTTCACGACGTTGATCTACGGATTGTCGTTCCAGCGGGTGTCGGTCGATCCCAACAGCCTGGTAATCGATCCAACGCTGATCGCGTTGTACTCGAAGCCGGTGTTCATCGCCATGCCGACATTTACCGGCGTGCGCGATAAGCGCGACGATCCGATCAATCCGACCAAGGGCAGCTACAACGCGCTGAACCTTGGACTGGCGACCAGCGCGCTGGGGTCGCAGACCAACTTCGGGCGCGTGCTGCTCGACAACTCGACCTACTACACGTTTGCCAAGCACTGGGTGCTGGCGCGCAGGACGCAGATCGGTATCGAGAAGCCGTATGGCACGAACAACTTCATCGTGCTGCCGCCGAACAGTTCGCTGCCGGTAGAGGCCACGCAGATTCCGCTGCCGGAATTGTTCTTCGCCGGCGGCAGCAACTCCCTGCGCAATTTCTCGATTAACCAGGCGGGCCCGCGCGATCCGGAGACGGGTTACGCCATCGGCGGCCAGGGACTATTCGTGAACAACCTGGAAATCCGTACGCCTCCGGTGGAGTTGCCGTATGTGGGCGACAACCTGGGGTTCGTGTTCTTTCATGATATGGGGAACGTGTTCGACACGGCGAACCACATCATCAGCGGCATGACGACGTTCAATCAGCCGTCGATTGCCGACTGTGCGCCGCCAAACAGCAAGATTCCCTGCAACTTCAATTACAACGCGCAAGGCATTGGAACGGGCATTCGCTACAAGACGCCCGTCGGGCCGGTGCGCTTCGATCTGGGCTACGCCCTTAATCCGACGCGGTATCCGGTGCAGGAGACAGGACAGACGCTGTCGCTGCGCCGCATCAACGTCTTTTTCAGTATTGGACAAACATTCTGATGAAACTAGTTTTGCAATTCACGATTTGTTTTTTGTTGTTGGCTGTCGCAGCGCCTGCATTTGCGGCGGACGTGATCGACGGCATCGTGGCCACGGTCAACCGCGAGCCCATTCTGCGCAGCGATTGGGATGAGGCTGTGCGCTTCGAAGCTTTCATGCAGCAGAAGCGGTTGGACGAAGTGACCGACGAGGACCACGTCCTGGCTTTACAGCACCTGATCGACCGCCAGCTACTGAAGGCGCAAATGGGCAACGCCAGCTACATGCAGCCGAGCGATCAGGCCCTGCAGCAAGACATCGATAAGGTGCGCGCGCAGGTTCACGACGGCAAGGACGATGCGACATGGCAACGGTTGCTGGCCAGCTATCGCCTGACCGAGCCGGAAATTAAAGAGCACCTGCGGATCGAAGTGCAGACGATGAATTTCGTTGAAGTGCGGCTGCGTCCCAGCGTTCACATCCCGGAGGAGGACGTCGAAACGTATTACCACGAGCAGCTCCTTCCCGACCTTCAGAAGAACGGCGGCGACGTGGTTGCGTTGACCGATGTCGCTCCGCGCATTCGCGAGTTGCTGACGCAGCAGCGTATGGACGAGATGCTGGATGCGTGGCTGCACAACCTGCGGCAGCAGGCGGATATTCAGAGCTCAATCACGGTTCCTGGAGTCAATGCTCCGGCCGAGCCGAACAGGGCTTCAGGTACGCACTAGATCATGACCGACGAAGAAGTAAAAAAAGGACGCTCGCGCAAACGGCTGTGGATTGAAGCCACAGCCGGCGTGTGCGTGCTTGCGATCTTCGTCGGAGTGGCCTGGTTCCTGCGCAGCCCGGGCTTCGCCGACTGGGTGCGGCGCAAAGTAGTGCAGACCATCGAAGAGGCGACAGGCGGCCGGGTAGAGATGGCTTCGTTCCGCTGGAACATCATGCACCTCGCGTTCGAAGCCGACGATCTTACGGTGCATGGCCTGGAGCCGGAAGGGCAGTTGCCTTACGCGCATGTGGATCGCGCGGTGGTGCGGCTGCACATCATCTCTTTCCTGGAACGCGAGATCAATCTGAAGCAGGTGCAGCTCGAGCATCCGGTGATCCACATTATCGTCAACCGGGATGGCACGACCAACGCGCCGGAGCCGAAAGTCAAAGTCCAAAGCAATCAGAATGCGGCGCAGGAGCTGTTCGATCTGGCGATTGGCCGCACCGAGCTGCACGACGGCATGCTGCTGATCAACGATCGCAAGCTGCCACTGGATTTTGCAGCCAACGATCTGGCGGCCTCGATGGCGTATGCGACGTGGGCCAAGCGTTACGACGGCAGCATGCAGATCGGGAAGATTGATGCGAAGTACGAGGATTACCGCGACGTGGCCGCCAGCGTGGATTTCCAATTCAGCCTGTGGCCGAACAGTATCCAGGTGAAGTCGCTGAAGCTGACTTCGGAGAAGTCGACGCTTGAAGTCAGCGGGAAGGTCAACGATTTTACCAAGCCGCAGATTGAGGGGACGTACGACACCTCGCTCGATCTGGCGCAGTTTGGGGCAATCGTTCGTGATCCGCAACTTCGCGGAGGCACGGCGCAACTCGCCGGCTCGGGCAGCTATTCGGAAGCGGCGGGCGTTGCCTCCACCGGACGAGTGGCCATCCGCGCGCTGGACTATGCCGACGGTGGCGTTCTGCTGCGCAAGGCCAACCTGGATTCGAATTTCGACTTTGCCGACAACCAGCTCAAGTTGACGCGGATCGTCACGCGCATTCTAAATGGGCAAATCAGCGGTGACGCCGACATCAAGAACGTGGTTGCGTCGTTGCCGCCGACGAAGCCGGAGCAGCCGCTGGTGAGCGTCGGCAAGACGCCCGGCAAGCGTCCGGCGGTCGCACCGAAGCCTGTCGTTGCGCAACAGGAAGGCACGTCGCGGCTGCATGTGAGCGGCATTTCTCTGAACGAAGTGGTACGCATGATGTCGTCGCGGGCGATGCCGCTCGATCGGCTGAATGCGGTGGGCAGTGTGAGCGGCTCGGTCAATTTGCAATGGAGGCAGTCGATTGCCAACTCGCTGGCCGATGTCGCGCTCGACATCGCGGCTCCGCGTCAGGCTGCGAACAACCAACTCCCAGTGAGTGGAAATGTGCGCGGGCGTTACAACGCGCTTTCCGGACGCACCGATCTGGACGCGTTGAACCTCAACACGCCACACTCGCAAGTGAATGCCACCGGCTCACTGGGCACGACCACCGCGGCGTTGGCGCTGAAAACAAAAGTCACGAGCTTGAGCGACTTTCAGCCGCTGCTGACTGCGATGGGTGCGGCTCCTGTGCCGCTGGAACTGGACGGGAATCTCAGCTTCGATGGAACGGTGAATGGTCGCCTGCGCGCGCCGCAGATCGCCGGACATGTGCAGGCCACGAACTTCGCTTACCTGTACATGCCGGCTACGAAGCCGGTGCAGGTGCAACCGGTATCGACAGCACCTCCAGAGACGAAGCATCGCTCATGGCTGCATCCCAAGGGTGGTACACCGGCGCCACCGCCGCAACCATCTGTCGGCCAGCCGCGCCGTATTCACATCGACCAGTTCACGGGTGACGTGCAGTATTCGGAGGACCAGCTCACGCTGCACAAAGCCGTCATCCAGGAAGGCGCCGCGCAGCTCAACATCGACGGCTCGACTGCGCTCAACAAGGGCGAATTCACCGATGCGTCGCAATTCCATGTGCAGGCCACAGTTCACAATGCCGATGTTGCCGATCTCCAGCATGCCGCGGGAACGAACTATCCGCTGACCGGCAAAGTGAACTTCACGCTGCAGGCTTCGGGAACGCTGGACGATCCGCATGGACAGGGTCACTTCTCGCTCACCGGCGGCGAACTGCACGGACGGCCCATCAAGACGTTCACGTCGAACATCGTCTTCACCAATCACGAAGGCGAGCTGAAGGACATCCATCTGCAAGCGGGGCACGGCAATGTGGCCGGCATGGCGGCGTACAACTTCCGCACCGAGGAAGGGAAGCTCGACCTGAGCGGACAGAGCATCGATCTGGCTGACATTCCGGAAATTCAGCGGCCGCGGTTGCAGAGCGCCGGTGTTGCCGACTTCACGGTGAAAGGATCGGGTACGCTGGAACATCCGGTCATCAACGGTCACCTGGAGATCGCCAGCCTGACGCTGAACGGAGACAGGATTGGCAACCTGGTCGCCGATGCGGTCACGCACGGACGGCAGCTCACGCTGACCGCGCGCTCGCAATTCCCCAAGGCAAGTTTCACGCTCGACGGTAACGTCGACCTCGAGGGCAACATGCCCGGCTCGGCGACGCTGAAGTTTGCAAATCTCGACGTCAATCCGTTCCTGCCGGCGGCCATACGCCAGGATGTTACTAAGCAAGCCTCGCTGGATGGCGAGGCGGAGCTTTCGGGGCCATTCAAGCAGCCGGAGCTTCTGCGGGGCGGCCTGCACATCAAGCAGTTCTCGGTCGAGGTGGAGCACATCGCGCTGACCAGCGACGGGCCGATTGAGCTGGCGTTCGCCAATGAGGTCATCAGCGTGCAGCGCTGTACGCTGATCAGCGAAGACACGAACTTCACACTGAACGGCAATGTTGATCTGAAGGGCGAGCGGCCACTCAATCTGAGCGCCAACGGTTCGCTGAACCTTAAGCTCGCGGAGACGATCGATCACGACCTGACCTCGTATGGCACGTCGGACATCAACGTGAAGATCAGCGGCACAGTCGCCGAACCGTCGGTTTCCGGGAAAGTCGACATCTCGCATGCCGGTCTCTCGATGATCGATCTGCCGGTTGGCTTCGGCGATCTGAACGGCACACTAGCGTTCAACGAGGACCGCGTGGAGCTGGAGAACGTGAACGGCCGCATGGGGGGCGGGCACGTTAAGCTCGGCGGCTTTGTTACCTATGGCCGCACGCTGGGCTTCAACCTCACCGCCGACGGCACCGACATACGCTTCCGCTACTCGGGCATCAGCGCGACTTCGGATCAGACGCTGCGGCTGACGGGCACGCAGGACAACGCGCTGGTGTCAGGCAATATCACGGTCACGCGTTTTGCGCAGATTCCGTCGGCTGACTTGCAATCGCTGTTTGCGCAGGCTAGCGCGCCGGCACGCATTCCCAATCCCAAGTCGCCGCTCAACAACTTGCACCTGGAGATCCGGATTCTGTCGACGCCCGAGCTGACGGTGCAGACCTCGCTGGCCAAGCTTTCGGGCGACGTCGATCTGCGGCTGCGAGGGACGGCGGCGCGTCCGGTGCTGCTGGGCCGCGTGAATATTGCCGAGGGCGACATCAAGCTGGCGGGCACGAAGTATCACCTGGAGCGCGGCGATATCACCTTTATCGATCCGGTGCGCATCGATCCGGTGCTTGACGTCGAGGCGACGACGCGCGTGCGCGACTATGACATCACGATTGGTCTGCACGGCACGTTGGAAAGGTTGAACACGACGTACCGCTCCGATCCGCCGCTGTCGAGCGACGACATCATTTCGCTGCTGGCCTTCGGCAAGACGCAGACAGAGAACGCGATGGGCACCACGACATCGCCTGGCCTGGGGCAAAGTGCGGGCGGCATACTGCTGAGCTCGGCGATCAATCAGACGACGACCAACCGAGTGTCAAGGCTGTTCGGCTCGAGCTCGATTCGCATCAATCCGTCGGTAGGCGGCGTGGATAACGATCCCAACGCGCGCTTGACGGTAGAACAGCAAGTGTCAAACGACATCACCCTGACGTACATCACCAACCTGGCGCGCTCGGCGCAGGAAGTGATTCAGTTTGAGTACAACATCAATAGCGAGTACACCTTGACGGGAATGCGGGATGAGAACGGCGTGGTGAGTTTCGATCTGCTGATTCGGAAGCGGAAGAAGTAAGGCAGGGATTTGGGACCATGGGTTAGGGGCCAGGGATGCGGATTACGAATTGACGATGGCTATCCGGCTAACCGCTCGCGTTGGCTGAGGTCACGCGTCGTAGACGGGATAGAGGTGAGCCCGGCCGTCCACGGCTGAGGTGACGGCAATGAAATGGCTGGAGTCCCGTTGGGACGGCATACATAGATATAGATGAGGTAAGGGGCCTTCGACTCCGTCCGCGCTCCGCGCTCACTTCGCTCAGGATGACAAATTAAAATGTGGTGGATCGCTACACGCCTTGACGCATGCTCCACCCAGGATGGCAAATCAAAATGTAGCCGGATGACTATATCCCTGAAGGACTGCTGTGCACGGTCTCTTTCGTGGGAAGGAAACGCAGGTCCTTCGACTGCGCGTCCGCCCGCCGCAAAAGCAGCGGCGGAAAAAGCAGGCGGACGCTCCGCTCAGGATGACAAATCCAAGAGGGATGGCTATCAACGCACGCTATAAATGCATGCCTGAAGGCGTGCTCCACCCGAGCTGGCGAAGAGGGGACAGGCGAAGAGCGAACGTCAAAGCTCGATCCCGACCAGCGGCCTTCTCTACGCCTGGCCTTCGATCGCCAATTTTCTCGCCGACGCTATGGCGTCGCCGGGCTCGGGGATATCCACCAGGGGGAAGCCAAGCTTCTTCCACTCATGAAATCCACCCAGCAGCGGACGCACGTGACGGATGCCGTGTTTGCGGAGTTTCAGCGCCACCCGGGCGCTGGTCGCTTCGTTTGGTCAAGTACAGAAGAGGACGATTTCGCCGTCGCGGGTGATCTCGCTATTGCGCGCCTCCAGGTCCTCCGGTGAAATCTGCAACGCGCCGGGCAGCGTGCGCGGGTCGGTGAGCACGTCGAGCGGATGACGCAGGTCGATGATGACCGGGTGCTCGCCGGCTTCCAACTCGTGCTTCAGCTCGTCCGGCGTAATGCGGTCGCCCTTGACTTGTCGGATGAATCGCTCGCGCTCCCCCCAGCGATAAAGGACGTAGGCCACCACCCCACCCAGGAAAACAAACAATAGCCAGCCGCTCAACAGGTGTGCGTCGGCGGCGACGCGGTCGAGTTGTTTGCTGAAAATGAAGCCGAGCAGGGTGAAGGCCAGCGACCAAAGCAGCCCGCCAATGAAATCGAAGAGGGCGAAGCGCTCGTAGGGAACTCCGACCATGCCGGCCAGCGCCGGAGCCGCGGTGTTCAGGCCGGGGATGAACTTGCAGATGAGCAGCGTGCGCGCTCCCCATCTTTCGAAGCGGGTTTCCGTGCGGCGGACGCAGGAGTCGGGTTCTAGCGCAATGCGGCAGAGCAGGTTCAGCACCACGGCGCCACGGCGCTTGCCAAAGAAATACCAGAAGACGTCAGCTGCCATGCAGGCCGCGGTAGCCGACAGGACGACCAGCGGGAAGCTCATGCGGCCACGTCCGGCGAGCGCTCCAGCGGCCAGCAGCAGCGGCGTGGCCGGAATCGGCAGCCCACCCTGCTCGGCCAATACCCAGGCAAAGAGCAGGGCATAGCCATACTGCACCACGAATTGGAGCGTGTCGGTCATGCGATCGCGTGGGAGAACTGCGCAGAATTACTGGATGCGCTGGTGCCCCAGGAAGGTTCCGCTTGGGCGCAGTATATCGCAGTGACCGGGATGGTGACAGGGGAACGAGGATGGTTAGGCTTCGGTGGCAGCCGTTGTTGGGCCGGGCGGACAGCAGGTGGAACAGGACTACTTCGGACCGTGGATCCGGGGTGGCACATCTGTCGCCTTTAAGAAAAGGTTCGGGATTTCAGAATGCACGGGTGAGCGCAGGTTCCCGCCTGGGGCTGTAGAGGTTTCGTCCCGCCTGCGGCGTCGCTCGGTAAAAGGCTGTGTGGAAGGATTCGTTATCCGTTCAGGAAAACCAAGTTTCGGCTGCCGGTGAACCGCAGGTCCTTCGACTGCGCGTCCGCCCGCCGCAGAATCAGCGGCGGAAAAAGCTGGCGGACGCTCCGCTCAGGATGACAATCTGATATTTGTTGCCGCTTGTTCTTAGTAGCGAGCGGTGGATTTAGTGAGGGCTGTGGACTTAGTGCGTGCTGTGGATTCAGTCGTGACGCCGGATTTAGTCGTGCGCGGCGGCCTTAGTGGCGTGCTGTGGATTTAGTCGTGTGTGCTGGATTTATTGTGCTGCGGATTCTGTGCGCTGGATTTAGTCGCGCGCCATGGCGATTGAGCCTGATGGCGACACCGGACCGGGCTGCTTTTCTTCTTTCTCCCAGGTGAGGATCTTCAGGTCGAGGACGAAGATCGAGTACAGCACCGGGACCATCAGCAGCGTAATAAAGGTTGCGACGGTGAGGCCGCCAATCTGGGCGTAGCAGAGCGGCTGCCACAGCGGACCGCCATGCATCGCCAGCGGGAAGAGCGCGAGCACGGTAGCGCCGACGGTGATCATCACCGGACGCAGGCGGATGATGCCGGCATCGATGACGGCTTCTTCGAAGGGCTCGCCCTTGGCGTGCATCTCCTCGATGAAGTCGAAGAGCACGATAACGTGGCTGACAATGACGCCGATCAGGCTGGCGATGCCGAGGAAGGCCATAAAGCCGAAGGATGTGCGCATGACCCACAGCCCGAGAATCGCTCCGGCCACGCCGTAGGGTGCAGCGGCAAAGACCAGGAGCGGCTTGACGGCGTTGTTGAACTGGAAGAGCAGGGCAAGATAAATCGCCAGCACCGAAATGGCGAGCACCAGCGTGAGGTTGCGGAAGCCGTCCTGCTGCTTGTCGTATTCGCCGCCAATGGTGATCTTGTAGCCCGGCGGCACGGTTTTCTCGAATTCGCGCAGCTTCGGTAGGGCGACGGCCGTGATCTCCGAGGCGAGGTGTCCGGGAGCCGGGAAAGCATAAATGGACATCTCGCGGAAGTGATCGATGCGCACGATGCGATCGGTCAGCATGCTTTGGTTGATGTCGGAGACCTGCACCAGGGGAATCTTGTTGCCATTCTCCGAAGACGAGTAAACATAAAGGTTCTGCACGTCGGAGAGCTTGGTGCGCTCGTCGAGTTTAAGACGCGCGACGACAGGGATGTTCTTGTCGCCGTCCTGCAGCGTGGTCACTGGCGTGCCGCTGAGCGCGCCGGTAGCGGAGTTGGCGACATCGAGATTGCTGATGCCGGCCAGGTTGGCGCGGTCGGGATTGATGTTGAGCTGGACCTGGAAGCTTTCCTTCTGCCACTCGTTGCGCACGCGCCGCGCCTCGACCGCCGACTGAACGATATCGATAACCTGGTTAGCGATGCGGCGCATCTCGGCAATATCCTGCGCGCTTTGCGCACTGCTGACGTCGGCCTGGCTGACCACGCGAATCTCAACCGGATAGTTGATCGGGTTGGTCTGGAGCTGGCGGTAGTCGCAGCGCACGCCCGGGATATCATGCGACAGTATCGGCTGTACCTGATCGACGAAAGCGGGTGTGATGTCCTTGTTGGTGACCTGCACCAGCACCTGCGCATAATTCAGCTGCTTGGCTTGGGGATTGGCCGAGAACCAGAAGCGCGGGCTGCCGCCGCCGACCCAGGTGGTGACGTATTTCAGGATCTCGGAGGGAGAGCCGTCTTTCTGCGGATGATTCTTGCCGTAGAGGGCGGCCTGCTCGCGGATAATCTGCTCGACCTTCTGCGCAGCTTCATTGGTGGCGTCGAAGTTGGCTTCGTTGGGCAGCCAGACGTCGACATACGACCAGTACTGCACGTCGTCAGGGAAGAACGAGGTCTTTAGCTGCGAAAAGACAAAGCCGCCGAAGACCAGGAAGAGCAGTGAAGCGAATGTGACCTTCCAACGATGTTCGATGGCGAACTTGGCAGTGCGAGCATAGAAGCCGGTGAAGCCTTTGCTGCGCCGCTCTTCGATCGGCGGCTCAGGCTTGCCCGGCCGCAGCAGGTAATAGCCCAGCAGCGGGATGAAGGTCATCGACGCCAGTCGAGACGCGACCAGAGCGACGGTCATCACCACGGGCAGGCTGTAGATGAATTCGCCGGTCGTGCCGGTGATCATCAGAAACGGCAGGTAGGCCACGATATTGGTGATGGTGGCGTACATGATTGCCGTCGCGATTTTCGTCGGGCCAAGCCAGGGCGAGATGATGCGCGGGTGTCCCTCGGCCAGCATGCGCTTGATGGAATCGCCGGCGACGACCGGATCGTCGACGAGCAGGCCGAGCGCGATGATCAGCGATGCCACCGACACCTGCTGAATGTCGATGCCGATCACGTACAGCGTGCCGAAGGTCATGGCCAGCGTGATGGGAATCGAGATGGCCATCAGCACGGCCGAACGCCACTCCCAGAAGCCGATAAGCGAAACGATGACGACGAGGCCGATCGCCTCGTAGAGCGCGTCCATGAAGAGGTCGATCTGCTCTTTGACCTGCACCGGCTGGCTGGATGTCGGCACGATGACTAGATCGTCGGGCAGATAGGGCGCGAGCCCGTCCAGTTTCTCCTGAACATGCTTGCCGAACAGATCGATCTGCTGGCCGGAGCGCATGTTGATGCCGAGCGAGATGGCGCGGCTGCGAATCCACTGGCCGTCTTTATCACGCCAGGTCAGGTAATTCAGGAAGGTCGGCGGGCTCTCGTAGGTGCGCGAGATGTCGACGAGATCGCGCAGGTAAACAGGGCTGTTCGAAGAAGAGACGCCGATGATCACGTTGCCGATGGAGTCCGCGTTGGGGAACAGGCCGGAGGGATTGATGCTGAGGTCCTGCGGGCCGACCTCGAGCGACCCGGCGGGCAGTGTGATGTTCTGGGCGTTGAGGACGTCCTTCAGTTTCGAGGGATCGTATCCATACTGCGCCAGTCGTTGCTGCGAGTAGTCGAGATAAATCTGCTCCTTCAGGACGCCGGAGCGGGTGACCGTCGAGACTTCCTGCACGCCCTGCACCGTGCGCTGGATGAGGTCGGTATAGTTGTCGAGTTGCTTGTACGAGTACTTGGCGCCGGCTACGCGCGCGAGTTCGGTTTCGGTCTCGGCCGGATCGCGGATGATCGCCGGCTGCCAGGCATCGGGGTAGAGCTCGGAGCGGTGCAGGTTGTTGTGAATGAGTTGTTCGCCGCGCTCGCGAATGGTCTCATCGTCGAATGTGGTGGAGGCGTCGAGTCCGACGTATCCTGGGCCGTCGAAGAAGCGCATGTCCTTGAGCGTGCCGTTGCGCTTGGCAATGTTGGCGATCGTCTCGAATGTCTGGCGGACCGGCCCCTGCGCGACCGAGAGCGGAAAGGCGTAGATAACGCTGACGCGCGGTTGCGGCGAGTCTTTGGGCAACGCGGCGCGCGTCTGTTCGATGGCCTTGCGGATACCGATGGCGCGTAGCGAGACCTCGGTCGGCGTGACTTTGGGGCTGGCGACGGTCAGCATCAGTGCGGCGGTATCGCCGAAGTTGCTGTTGAACTGGATAGGGCCGGCGCCGCGCGGCAGCTGATTGTTCAGCTGGTTCATCTTCAGGTTGATGTCGCTGAACTCTTTCTGCTTGTCTTTGACGTTGTCGGCGAGCTGGATGTAGACGACGGCTAGGCCGGGAAAGCTGAGCGAGCGAATACCGAAGTTCGACGGGCTGTGCGGGCGGATGGTCGTGTTCTGCGCCGCAGCCTGCTCCATGGGCCGGGTGACCAGTTGCTCGACCTGCTCGGCGGTGGCGCCGGGCCACTGGCACTGCGCGGCAGCGACGCGCACCGGAATGTCGGGATCCTTGCGCTTGGGCATGTGCTGGTAGCCGTACCAGCCCCAAAAGAACACCGCGATGAGCAGGATCATGGCCACCTGACGGTGCTCGGTGAAGAACCGCGCCGTGTTATGCGTGGTGGCGATAATCTCCGCGTCGGATTTGTGGTGGATCGACATTAGCTATTGATGCGTGTGTTGCTGCTGCCTTTTTGCTGCGTCATTCAAACGACAGATATTTCACTTTGCCATCCCGACCGACGGCTTTAGCCGAAGCGGAGGGACCTGCTGTTCTTCCACTTCAGCGAAATCTGTTCCACTCGCGACGAACCGCAGATCCTTGGACTGCGCCTCCGCCCGCCGCAAAAGCAGCGGCGGAAAAAGAAGGCGGACGCTCCGCTCAGGATGACAAATCTCAAAACCACTGCTTGCGGCGTACCTCGAGGTGCGCCCTTTCAAAGGATGCGACTCCAAGAAACAGGCCCTGCTCAACGCCTCTCACGGAATAATCCTCACCTGATCTCCAGTCTTGATCATGTTCGTGCCCGAGGTCACCACGCGCTCGCCTACCTGCAATCCGCTATCGACGGCGATCATGTTGCCATAGGTATTGCCGAGGGTGACGTCGCGGGTCTGCACCTTCACCATGTCCCCGCTGCCCTCGGGGACGAAGACGGCGAAGCCGTTCGGATTCGCTGGGCTACGCACAACTGCCGAGATGGGCACGACCATCACGCCGCCAGCGGGCGTCGGCGTGCCAATGGTGATCGACGCGATCATGCCGGCTTTCAGCTCGTTCCGCGGATTGTCGATGCGAACCTCAACCGAGTACACGCGGCTCTTGGGATCGGCGGCGGCGGAGATCGCGGTTACGTGTCCGGAGAACGGATTCGGCAGCGCCTCAGTCGTGACCGTCTGCGGGCTGCCTAGCTTGATGCGTCCGATGGCCGTGTCGGGCACGCCGAAGACGGCTTTCACCGTGCGAGTGTCAGCGAGTGAAAAACCGTTGGTCGCCGGGCCGACCAGCGTGCCCAGGTCAATGTTGCGCTTCAGGACATAGGAGTCGAAGGGCGCACGCAATTCGCAATAGCCCAGCGCCAGTTGGGCCTCGGCGATCTGCGCGTTGGCATTGTCGACGGCGGCTTGTGTGCTCTGCTCCTGGGCGCGCGTGTCGTCGTAGTCGGGCTGGGTTGCCGCACCGGCCTTGTACAGCACGGTCATGCGGTCGAAGGAAAGTTTGGCGCGCTCATGCTCGGCGTTGGCCTTCGCTAACGAAGCTTTTGCCTGATCGAGTTTCTGCTGATACTGATCCTTCTGAACCACCGCAAGAACTGTACCGCCCGGGACGTAGTCCCCCTGATCGATGTTGCGGATGTGTCCGTTGGCATCGCGCACTTGCTTGATACTGACGATGTAGCCGCTGGATTGGAAGGCGAGATCGACTTGCTGGTAAGGCTGAATGTTGGCGGAGTAAACGTTCGTCGATCCGGTGTCGATCTTGCGTACCGCGTCGGTGCGCACCGGAACGATCGTAGTATCGGACGGCGCCTTGCTGCAGCCCGCCTCGACCGCGGCTGTTCCCACGACAATCGCCAGCGATGCGGCGGCTGCCCATAATCTTCGGCTGCTGCTGTGCGTCTTCATCGTTAGTCCTCGCCAACCGACTTGTCGAAATTGGCCTTGGCCGTCCAGAAGCTGGCAATAGCCTCGTTGTAGTCGGAGTTGGCCTTCTCCACCGCGGCTTGCTGCTGCAAAACATCGCGCAGCAGCGCGGTCTTCTGTCCGTACTTGTCGGTGACTTCCTGCAGCTTCATCTTCGCCGCGTCCTGCTGGGCGGTGGCGACGTCGACGGCCGCCCGGGCTTCCTGCAGCGAGCGGAAATTCTTGTTCACGTCGACCAGCACATTGTTCTTCGTCTGCGTCAGATTAATCTTGCTCTGCTCGACGGCGACGGTCTTCTCGTTGACGGTATCGCGGCGGCGACCCCAGTCGAAAGGCTCCCAGTTGAGCTCGACACCGACGGCCATGATGTTGGTCGGAACGAAATTGACGCCGAAGGGCGACAGGTAGTGGAAGGACGCGCCGATGTCGGGCATGTACTCGGCCTTCGCCAGACGACGAATATTGTCGGCCTGCTCGATCTTGATCTCGGCTTCTTTCACCGTGGGATTCTTCGCCAAAGCCTCGTCCTGCGCGGCTTTCAGGTCCTGCTCAAGAGGCGACAGATCTTTCGTTTCGGTAACGGAGAAGTCGGTCTCGAGGTCGCGGCCGAGAAGATTGTTGAGCGTCTCCTTCGCGGTCTGCAATTTGTCTTGTGCCTGCAGTAGCTTCAGCTTCTCGTCAGCGAGTTTGGCCTTCACCTCTAGGCTGTCGGACTGCAGCGCGACTTTCTCTTGAACGTACTCGATGGTGATGCGGTCGAGCTCTTCGTATTGCTTGATGCTGGCCTGGGTGGCGCTGATGACGTTGTCGATCTCGACGATGGAGTAGTAGGCCTGGAGCGTGTCGTTGACGATGGTGAGGCGCTGTTCGCGTATCTGCTGCACGGTCTGCGCCATCGAAAGCTCTTCGCCGTGCACGTGCAGGTTGATCTTGTGCAGGGTGAGCAGCGGCTGCGAGACGGTGCCGAAGATGTAGGCCGTCGGCTGAGCCGGAGTCGTGATGGGAGTCTCTTTCGCGGGAATCGGACCGATGCCCGGGTAAGTTCCGAATTGCCCTTCGGGGACGACGAAGCTGATCGGAGACAGCAGTTGCGATGCAAATGTGTACACGCTCATCGCGGGATAGCGATGCGTCTTGGCGACAGCAACTTTATCTTTCGAAATGTCTAAATCGAGGGTGACAATTTTGAGGTAGCGATTGTTCGCCACCGCGATTTTTACCGCCTGGTCGGCGGTCAGCAACTCGGGTCCGCTGGAGGTTTCCTGAGCGCGGGCTACAGCTGCGAGCAAGCCTCCGGCCACAATCGCGAAAATGCATGCCCTGATGTGCCGGAAGCGCATCGGAGAGTTTTGTGGCGTTGGGGTCTTCAACATGTAAGACGCGTGGCCCAAAATGTTTGAGTTGGCGCAGACATTAAATCATCTTCGGCTCTGAATTGGGAGTAAATTCTTGACTCCAAAGGGGGTACCGCGTCGGCGGGGAAGTGCAAGCATGGTCGCATCGGGTGTAAAGTTTGACTACCGACAGGAGAGTGCATGCAATCGATATTGAAATCCGGGGCCGTGCTGGTTTGCCTGGGTGGACTTTTGTTTAGCGCGGCGGCGCAGACAGCGCAGGCGCCGGCGGCCGACCAAAGCATGTCGAATTCGCAAAGCGGCGCCGCGCCCAGCCAGATGCAGAGCCAGGCGGTCTCGCCCGAGGTGCAGCAGGAGATTGCCAAGAAAGTGATTCACGCGATCCTGATGCTGCCGTACTACGGGGTTTTCGACAGCATCGCCTTCCGGTTGCAAGGCCGGACGGTGATTCTGCAAGGCCAGGTTTTGCAGGCCACCCTCAAGCCCGACGCCGAAAAGGCAGTTAAGAAGGTGGAGGGCGTCGACAAGGTCGTCAACAACATCGAGATCCTGCCGCCCGGACCGATGGACATGCGCATTCGTCAGCAGGTGCAGCAATCCATCTATGGTTACGGTCCATTTCTGAAATACGCCAACAATCCCGTCCCGCCCATTCGTATCATCGTGAAGAGCGCGAGGGTGACTCTGGAAGGCGTAGTCGATAACGAGACGGATAAGAATGTCTGTACGATTCGGGTGAACCAGGTTTCCGACGTCTTGTCGGTGACCAACAACTTGCGGGTGATGCCTCCGCCCACCAAGGACAACTCTTCCAGCAGCAAGAAGAAGTAGCGTTTGTGAGTTCCGGCTTTGCGGGCCGCTCACGAAACCGGCTCGCAGATCCACCTTCCCTTAGGCCTTTTTGCTGCGGTAGAGCCACCTTCCGTTGTCATCCCCGCCTGCCTGACGAGCATCTATCTCTTGGTTTAACTCAGCCCGTCGCAGGGCCTCGGGTAAGGCATCTATGGCACAAAACAGTATTCCACTTCGCCAATTTGCAAAGAGTGACGTTAAGATTTCGGCGCTGGGGATGGGTGGCCATCATCTGGGCGATGCACCGGATCAGCCTACGGCTGTCCGTATCGTGCAGGAAGCTGTCGACGGCGGCATCACCTTCTTTGACAACTGCTGGGAGTACCATCGCGGCCGCTCGGAGATGTGGATGGGCGAGGGCCTGCGTGGGCGACGCGACAAGGTTTTCCTCATGACCAAGGTCTGCACCCACGGGCGCGAGTCAGCGCTGGCCATGCAGATGCTGGAGCAGTCACTGAAACGTTATCAAACCGATCATCTTGATTTGTGGCAGGTTCACGGCGTGGCCTTCGATAACGATCCGGAGCTGTTCATCCGGCCGAACGGCGCGGCCGAGGCGCTACGCAAGGCGAAAGAGCAGGGCAAGGTGCGCTTTGTGGGCTTCACCGGGCACAAGGATCCGCACATCCATCTCAAGATGTTGAATATCGGTTTTGAGTGGGATTCGGTGCAGATGCCGCTGAACGTTTTCGATTCACAATTTCACAGCTTCGAAACTCAGGTCTTGCCGGAGCTGAACAAGCGCGGCATTGCTGCTTTGGGGATGAAGCCGATCAGCGGTCACGGCGAGCCGGTGAAGGGCGGAGTGCTCACGGCGCAGGAGGCGTTGCGTTACGCCATGAGCCTCCCGGTGACGACGACCATCACCGGGATGGAGAGCCTGGATGTGCTGCGGCAGAATCTCGAGATCGCACAGGGATTCCAGCCGATGTCGCCGCAGGAGATGCAGGCGCTGCGCGAGCGCGTGAAGCCGGAGGCCGCCGACGGCCGCTTCGAGCTTTATAAGCTGTCGCTGAAGTTCGATAACCCTGAGGCGCGGCTGGCGCACGAGTTTCCGCTCGACATGCAGTCGGCGGAAGTAAAAGAGATGGTGAAGGCGACGAAGAACGACGGGCATCCAAGCTACTCGTAGGCGGGACGAACCCATGGGACAAAATCACGATTCCTCGCGGCGGCGTTTTCTGAAGGGCGCGGCGGTGCTGGGAGCATCGACAGTTGCGGATCGGATAGCTATGGCACAAGCAAAGCAAAACGCAGGAGTGGCGGCGAGCGGCAACACCGAACTGGTTCCCCATCGCACGCTGGGACGCACGGGAATACAGGTTTCAGCGATGGCGCTGGGTGGCTATCACCTCGGTTCGACCAAGGATCAAAAGGAAGCGAACGAGATTGTCGCTGCCGCGATGGATGCGGGTATCAACTTCTTCGACAACGCCTGGGACTATCACGACGGACACAGCGAAGAAGTCGTGGGCATCGCCCTTAAAGGGAAGCGGCAGAATGCGGTGGTGATGACCAAGGTCTGCACCCATGGTCGCGGCAAAGATGTGGCCATGCAGCAGCTGGAGGAATCGCTGCGGCGCTTGCAGACCGATCATCTCGATTTGTGGCAGATCCATGAAGTGATCTATGAAAACGACCCTGACCTGATCTTCGCCCCAGGCGGCGCGGCTGAGGCGTTGCTCCAGGCGAAGCAGCAGGGCAAGGTGCGGGCGGTCGGATTCACCGGGCACAAGGACCCGAGCATTCATCTGCGCATGCTGTCGCATGGCTTCCCGTTCGATACGGTCCAGATGCCTCTGAATTGTCTGGACGCGAACTTTCGCAGCTTCGAGAAGAACGTGCTGCCCGAGGCGCAGAAACAGGGAATTGCCGTGCTGGGAATGAAGAGCATGGGCGGCAGCGGCGAGATTGTGACGCACGGCGCAGCGACGCCCGAAGAAGCGCTGCGCTATGCGATGAGTTTGCCGGTGGCGTCGACCATCAGCGGCGTCGATGCGATGGAGATTCTGCAACAGAACCTGAAGGTCGCGCGCGGATTCCAGGCGATGAATGCTGCGGACATGCAGACGCTTCGTGAGCGGTGCAAGTTCCTCGCCTCGGACGGCCGGTTTGAGCTGTTTAAAGTGACGAAGAAATATGACGGTGGTGTCGGCCGCCAACAGCATCATTTTCCGACGTCGGAGGAATTGCCGGCCTAGTTCGAGCGCGATCGCGCACCCGGCGCCGCTCACTCGCCGCGATTCTCTTCAGGCGATCTGGGAATTCTCTTTCCAGACGGTTCAAACGCGCGTGAAGCTCATGGCATTTGCTGCGAATCCAGGGCGCGCTTGGAGTCGCTGTCGCAGCGCTCCCGGCCTCATGGCTTTCGATAGACGGCTTGCCTTGGAGGCTGCTCTCCATGGTTTCGATTGCGCGCTCGGCTCGGCACAACTCCTCGGTCAGGGTCACGATGTACACCGGATCGCAAGCGTGCTTGTCGGTCAATAGGTGGGCTTCGGCCAGAGCCGGGCGAATCTGGTAGGCCGCCAAGTCAGACAAATTAAGAGTGCTGTGGCTCATAGGTTTCGTACCTCCAAAGCTAGTAGCGATGGGGTAATGCTTGTTCGGTCTCCACCGAACTGGTAAAGGCGCCGACGATATAGCTAACCAGTATTAAAGCGAGAATCAACGCTGTAGTAAGGTTCACTTCAATTCACCAGTTTCTTACGACGCTTGATTGGACGATAGTCCCTATAAGAACCAAATAAGTTGCGCGTAAGAAGTTCATAAGTTCCTTCTGCTTCTCCTTTACGAAAAACTTACAGACTTTTTAGTCGACGCTTATACCTCGAATGCTCCAATGGATTGGCCGGGCGCACACGCACGGACGTGTGTAACGAGGATTCATGACGACACTGTTTGGATTGATCTGCGCAGTTTCTATTGCATTCTTCATCGTCTTTCTGGTGGCTTGTTCGATGCCGCCGAACCAGGTTCGCAGGCGAAAGCCGAAAGCCGCAGCGGTGCACCGAGCCGCGGCGGTGCACAGATTGCCGGAATCGCTGGCGGTCGATTCAGCATGCGGCCGCCGTTTTTTCGTCCACCTGGAAGAACAGATGGCCGAGTTCCTGTCGGTCCACGGGCGGACCGCGGGCATGTTGCTGGTTTTGCTGGCCGCCGCGCCTCTGATGATGGCGCAGTCGCAAAGCGATTCCAGTTCGCAGACAGCCAGCTCAGACCAGTCGATTCCGCCGGCAGTGGCCAAGCAGCTGGAAGAGATGCAGAAGCGCATTGACCAACTGGAGCAGCAGCTTCAGCAGCGACAGACGCCGGCGCCGACAACGGACGGCGTGAGTTCCGAAGGGGCGCACTCCGTCGTCGAGCAAAGCTCGGCAGCTGCGGTACCGCAAGGCGGAGTCTCGCCCGAGAATAGCTTGGCTAAGAAGCAGAAGCCCGATCCGTTCTCCTTCGCCGACTTCAGCTGGTTGAACGGAAACAGCCGCGTGACCGAAGTTCCGTTCCAGAACGCGTTCTTCACGCCGGAAATTCGCGCTGATGTTGATTACACGTACAGCTTTAATCATCCGCAGGATGACACCATCAGTGGATCGAGCGAGGTCTTCCGCGCCAACGAATTTCAGGTAACGCAACTGGGGGTGGGCGGCGACTTTCACTATGACAACGTAATCGCTCGTCTCATGACTCAGTTTGGGATGTATTCGGAGACCACACCGCGAAACGACGCCAGCCCGGCGCGCGGCCAATGGAACCTTGCCGATGCCTATCGCTATATTTCGGAAGCTTACGGCGGATATCACATCAATGCGCTGGACGGTATCAACATCGAGGCCGGAATCTTCATGTCGTATATCGGCCTGTTCAGCTACTACAACTTCGATAACTGGGCGTATCAGCCCTCTTACGTTTCGTCGAACACGCCGTGGTTCTTTAACGGCATGCGGGTGCAGATTTACACCAGCGAGAAGCTGAAGATCGAGCCGTGGCTGATCAACGGCTGGCAGTCGTATGGCCGGTTCAATCATCGGCCAGGCGTTGGCGGACAGATTCTGTGGCGGCCGACCGGCTGGTTTGAGTTTGTGGGCAACCAGTATGCGCTGGGTGAAGACGCGCTGGGCGTGCCGGGACGCGTCCGCTATCACACCGACGACAGCATCCAGATTAAGTACTACCAGAAGCCGTATGGATTCCTCTCCATGGCAGCGTTGTCGATTACCGGCGATATGGGGTGCGAGCACGGAGGCGGCGTGAGTTGCGCCGGCGACTCAGCGAAGGGACCAAAGCAGAGCTTCCTCGGTTACATGGTTTACAACCGGCTCTGGTTCCACAAGAACCTTTACGCACTGACCCTGGGTGGAGGACAAATCAATAACCCGGGACGCTACCTCGTGCTGCTGCCGCCGATTAACGGTGCGACCGCAGCATCGGGAACGCCTTACTTCACGGAGAACCCCGGCGATCCGTTCAAGGCATGGGACGTATCGGCGACGGTCGATTACATGCCGAGCCAATACATTACCTTCCGTATGGAGTACAACCATCGCGCCGCGAATGTGCCTTATTTCTCCGGCTCCGGCGGAGTAACGCCCCCGGGAGGAAATACGGGAGCGCCGGGTTCGACGGTGCCGGGCTGGTATCCCGACTTGGTCAAGAGCGAGAACCGCATGACCGGGGCGTTGCTGGTGATGTTCTAGCCGCCGTAGCCAGGAGGTTGCACCGCGGAGACATAATGGACACCTCTGGCGCGAGGGAGTTGTTCGCGCCAAGCATCCGGACGGCGCGAATGCACTGTCGGGATGGGAGCAAGGAGGTGTTCCATGGCTGGTGGAATCGGTCGCACAATCGGTTGGCTTGCCAAAGGCGTAGTGGTTCTGGTGATGAGCATGGTAGCCCCGATAAGCGCGCAACAAGCAGATTCAGGACAGAGCTCTAGCCCTTCGACCGAGGTGCTGCAGCAGCACGTGCAGCAACTGGAGTCGGAAGTAGAAGAGTTGCGGGAACAGGTGAAAGAGATGAAGGCGGCGATAGCGACGCGGTCCGTGCCTCCGGCGGCAGATTTGGCGGAACATAGCACGGCCGATGTGCCATCTTCGGACCTGGCGCCTGCTCCTGCGACGTTGACCACCGAAGACCGCAGCCTGCTCGACTTCTGGAAGGGCACGACCATCAATGCCATGGTCGACGGCTACTACGAATACAATTTCAACGATCCAGTTGGCCGAGTGAACCTGCTGCGCGCCTACGACGTCAGCAGCAATGCCTTCAGCCTGAACCAGGCCGACCTGATCGTGGAGCGCGCGCCGGATGTGGCTGCCGGGCGACGCTACGGCGGCCGTCTCGATCTGCAGTTCGGGCAGGCGACGGCCACACTGCAAGGCAATCCGCTCAACGAGCCGCGGCCGGATATCTATCGCAACATCTTCCAGGCTTACGGAACGTATGTTGTGCCGCTGGGCAGCGGACTGACTGTTGATTTCGGAAAGTGGGCCAGCTCGCTGGGTGTCGAAGGGAACTACACCCAATATCAGATTAACTACAGCCGTTCATACTGGTTCAATTATCTGCCCTTCTATCACATGGGCGCGCGTGTCTCTTACACCGTCAACAAGAAGCTGGCGTTGAACTACTGGCTGGTAAATGGAACCAACCAGACCGAGCCGACCAACGGATTCAAAGATGAGTTGTTCGGGTTGGTCATCTCGCCAAACAAGAATGTCAGTTGGACCATCAACTACTACCTTGGGCAGGAACATCCCAACGCGGTGCCTGTGGCAAGCTGTGGCCCGGTGCCGGTGCAGCCGGGATTGTGCTTCCAGCAAATCAGTCCTGCGCCCAACGGGAAGATCAACATCTTCGACAGCTACGTGGCCTGGCAGGCGACGCCCAGGCTGGGTTTCACCCTGGAGGGCGACTACGTCATCCAGAGACTCGGATTGCCGGGCGTGCTGACCCCTCCGTCGGATGTGTGGGGCGGAGCTGCGTACGCGAAGTATCAGCTCACCCCGCGGACGTATCTGGCGGCACGAACGGAATATCTGAACGATAACGGCGGGCTGTTCACCGGGATCACCAGCTACATCGAGGCGCTGAAGGAAGTCACAGCGACCTACGACTTCCAGTTGGCGAATGGATTCGATATGCGCTGGGAATATCGCCGCGACATGTCGAATCGTCCGCTGTTTCTGACAGGCAATCAGGGTGTGTACAGCACCGATCAGAATACGGCCACGCTGGGCCTGATCTGGTGGTTCGGCCGCAAACAAGGGCCGTGGTAACGAAACAGGAGTAAGCGATGCAAGACGTCTTATATGTCGCAATCACCATCGCCTTCTTCGCACTGTCGCTGGGGTACGTGTACTTCTGCGACCGGGTTAAGTGAGGGGACTATGCATACGGAATCGATCATCATGCTGGCCATTTGCGCGGTGACCATGCTGTACCTCTTCTACGCGCTGCTGCGGCCGGAGAAGTTCTGACATGACTCCCAATGGGTGGTTCCAAATTCTGTTTTTCCTGCTGCTGATCCTCGCGATCACGAAGCCCATGGGGATCTTCATGGCGCGAGTGTTCAGTCGCGAGAAGACGTTCCTCGATCCGGTGCTTCGTCCGGTGGAGCGGCTGGTCTATCGCCTCAGCGGCGTGGACGAGAGCCACGAGATGCGCTGGACGGAGTATGCAGGATCGATGCTGTTGTTCAGCGTGGCGTCGATGCTGCTGCTATACCTGATCGAAAGAGTTCAGCTGCATCTGCCGTTCAATCCGCAGAAGTTCACTGCCGTGTTGCCGGAGCATCTGGCATGGAACACTGCGGCGTCGTTCACGACGAACACCAACTGGCAGGCCTACTCAGGCGAGAGCACGATGAGCTACTTCACCCAGATGGCCGGGCTGGCGTATCACAACTTCATCTCAGCGGCGACCGGCATCGCTCTGGCAATCGCGTTCATTCGTGGCATCGCCCGTCGGCAGATGCAGACTATCGGTAACTTCTGGGTCGACATGGTGCGGTCCTGTTTGTGGGTGTTGCTGCCGTTCTCGATTGTCGGCGCACTGCTGCTGGTTTCGCAGGGCGTAGTGCAGAACCTGAAGCCTTACGACACGGTGAAGCTGGTCGAATCGCAGCAGGTGCAGCACGTAAACCCGGATGGCAAGCCCGCGGTCGATGCCAGCGGCAAACCGGTGATGGACACGGTAAGCACGCAGAGCGTCGCGCAAGGTCCAGTCGCATCGCAGGAGATCATCAAGGAATGGGGCACGAACGGTGGCGGCTTCTTCAATGCCAACAGTGCACATCCTTTCGAAAACCCCACGCCGCTGACCAACCTGATTGAGTTGTTCTCGATCTTCGCGGTGTCGGCGGGTCTCACTTACACTCTGGGGCGCATGACCGGATCGCAGGCGCACGGCTGGGCTGTGTGGGGAGCGATGGCCATCCTGTTCCTGGCTGGCGTGACGGTGGCCTACTGGGCCGAGGCGCGCGGCAATCCGCTGCTGCACAGCGTTAATCAACAGACGACGGCAATGCAGGCGGGCGGCAACATGGAAGGCAAGGAAGTCCGCTTCGGCATCACGAATTCGGCGCTGTTTGCCACCGTGACCACTGATGCGAGCTGCGGTGCGATCAATAGCTGGCACGACTCGTTCACTCCGCTTGGCGGAATGATTCCTCTCGTCAACATCATGCTCAGCGAGGTTATCTTCGGCGGTGTGGGCGCGGGCATGTACGGCATGTTGATTTACGTCGTGCTGGCGGTGTTCATCGCCGGGCTGATGGTCGGCCGCACACCGGAGTATCTGGGCAAGAAGATCGAAGCCTACGACGTGAAGATGGCGATGCTGGTGGCACTGGTGTTTCCACTGATCATCCTGATGCTGACCGGAATCTCGTCAGTGCACGGCTTCGGGACGACGGGCATCAGCAATCCCGGGCCGCACGGGCTGACGCAGATGCTGTACGCGTTCACCTCGGGTGCCGGCAACAACGGCTCGGCCTTTGGCGGACTGACAGTGAACACACCGTGGTACGACAACAGCATCGGCTTCGACATGCTGATCGGCCGCTTCTTCATGATCATCCCGATGCTGGCCATCGCCGGCAATCTCGCACAGAAGAAATATGTTCCGCCGTCGCTGGGCACGTTCCCGGTAACCACGCCGCTGTTCAGCGTACTGCTGATTGGCGTGATTCTCATCGTCGGCGCGCTGACATTCTTCCCCGCACTCAGCCTGGGGCCCATTCTTGAGCACCTGCTGATGGCGGTTGGCAAGACGTTCTAAAAGGATTCGGCAATGGCAAGCACTATGGAAGTTGGAACGACAACTGGCTCGAAGATGACGGACCTGGGATCTTCGCCGCGCAAGTCCAAGAAGAAAGCGATCTGGGAATGGCGCATTGTCCGGCGCGCCATCGTGGATGCGTTGGTCAAACTGGATCCGCGGCATATGGCGGGCAATCCGGTGATGTTCGTGGTCGAGATTGGCAGCGTGATCACGACGGCGTTGCTGATCCGCGGCGGTGCAGCGTTTGGTTTCAATCTGCAAATTACCTTGTGGCTGTGGTTCACCGTCCTGTTCGCCAACTTCGCCGAGGCGATGGCCGAGGGCCGCGGCAAGGCGCAAGCCGACACGCTGCGGAAGGCGCGCTCGGAGACGATGGCCAATCGTGTGCTTGACGACGGCCAGCTCGAGAAGGTTGCGAGCTCCAAGCTGCGCGCGGGCGATATCGTCGTGGTTTCGGCCGGCGAGTTCGTTCCCTCCGATGGCGAGATCATCGAGGGCGTCGCGTCGGTGGATGAGTCGGCGATTACGGGCGAGTCGGCTCCGGTGATTCGCGAGGCTGGCGGCGATCGTTCGGCGGTGACCGGCGGCACGCGCGTGCTCTCCGATCAGATTCGCGTGAAGATCACGTCGAATCCGGGTGAGACGTTCCTGGACCGCATGATCGCGCTGGTGGAAGGCGCCGAACGGCAGAAGACGCCGAACGAGATCGCGTTGAACATTCTGCTCGCGGGGCTAACCATCATCTTTTTGTTGGCGGTGGTCACGTTGCAGCCGTTCGCGATTTATTCCGGCTCACCGCAGACCGTGTTTGTGCTGGTCTCGCTACTGGTCTGCCTGATCCCGACGACCATCGGCGGACTGCTGTCGGCCATCGGCATTGCCGGCATGGATCGCCTGATTCAACACAATGTGCTGGCGATGTCGGGCCGCGCGGTAGAAGCGGCGGGCGACGTCGACACCTTGCTGCTCGATAAGACGGGGACTATCACGCTGGGCAATCGTCAGGCATCGGAGTTCATTCCCGCCCCGGGTGTGAGCGAACGCGAGATGGCCGATGCAGCCCAGCTTTCTTCGCTTGCCGATGAGACGCCGGAGGGCCGATCGATCGTGGTGCTGGCCAAAGAACGTTACGGCTTGCGAGGCAGGGAGCTGAGCTCTCACGAAATGGAGTTTGTGCCGTTTACGGCGCAGACGCGCATGTCGGGTGTGAACATGAACGGCAACCAGATTCGCAAAGGTGCGGTCGATGCCATTACGCGCTACCTGGCCGCCAACGGCGCCAGCATGCCTCCCGAGGTGCAATCGGCCGTAGAGACCATCGCGCGCTCCGGCGGCACGCCGCTGGTTGTCGCCGAGCAGCATCGTGCACTGGGCGTGATTCACCTGAAGGATATCGTGAAGGGTGGCATGCGCGATCGCTTTGATCAGCTGCGAGCCATCGGCATCAAGACGGTGATGATCACCGGCGATAATCCGTTGACGGCCGCGGCTATTGCGCGCGAAGCCGGCGTGGATGACTTCCTCGCCGAAGCGACGCCGAAAGACAAGATGGATCTGATTCGCCGCGAGCAGGCACAAGGCAAGCTGGTGGCGATGACCGGCGACGGCACCAATGACGCTCCAGCGCTGGCGCAGGCCGATGTGGGCGTCGCCATGAACACCGGTACGCAGGCGGCGAAAGAAGCCGGCAACATGGTCGACCTGGATTCGAATCCGACCAAGCTGATTGAAGTGGTTGCCATCGGCAAGCAGTTGCTGATGACCCGTGGCTCGCTGACGACATTCTCGATTGCCAACGATGTGGCGAAGTATTTCGCCATCATTCCAGCGATGTTTGCCGGAACGTTCCCGGTGCTGAACGCGTTGAACATCATGCACCTGCAGACGCCGCAGTCGGCAATTCTGTCGGCGGTGATCTTTAATGCCGTGATCATCATCGCGTTGATTCCGCTGGCGCTGCGCGGCGTGAAGTATCGCCCGCTGAGCGCGGCGGCATTGCTGCGTCGCAACTTGTGGATCTATGGCGTGGGCGGAATCATTGTGCCATTCATCGGCATTAAGTTGATCGACATGCTGATTACCAGAGCCGGCTTGGCGTAACAGAATTGTTCACCACGGAGGCACGGAGGATTTAGGTCTGGCTGAAGGGCATCTTTCAATTTTCTCCGTGTCCTCGGTGCCTCTGTGGTGAACTCACTTGAAGTTTGGGAATGGATTATGAAGCAGAATCTGAAGATCGCAATTCTGATGACTATCGTGACCACCGTGCTTCTGGGAGTGGTCTATCCCCTGATCGTGACCGGTCTGGCGCAGGGTTTGTTCCACGACAAGGCCAATGGGCAGCTGATCTCACGTAACGGTCAGATCATTGGCTCGCGCATCATCGGGCAGCAGTTTGTCGGGCCGGGGTATTTCCACTCGAGGCCGTCGGCTGCCGGTAACGGATACGACGCTACGAACTCGGGCGGCTCCAACCTGGGTCCGACCAACCAGAAGCTGATCGATCGGGTGAAGGCTGACGTAGCACGACTACAGGCGGAAAATCCAGGGCAGCCGGTGCCGATCGATCTGGTAACGACATCGGCCTCGGGGCTGGATCCCGACATTACACTGGCGGGAGCGGAGTTTCAGGTTCCGCGTATTGCTCGCGAGCGCGGCATGACCCCTGACGAAGTGCGCGCCATTATTCAGAAGTACACGTACGGGCGGCAGCTTGGGTTCCTGGGAGAGCCGCGGGTCAATGTACTGGAAGTGAACTTGGCGTTGGACGACAGTGGGCACGTTGGCAGCACCAAGGCGCAGCTCAGCCTTCCCGCGCAACCCGGCAGCACATCGGCGAGATGATGCATCGAACTATTGTTCGGTGCGATCTCGATGAATTGGCTTGCCCTCGTCGTCGTTGGTGGCGCTGCTGCCTGGTTTGAGTACAACTACCAGCGCAGCCGCCGCAGCCAGAAACGTAATCAATCCGCCCAAACCAAGTCGTTTCCGGTTCCGGAGACGGCGCATGTGGAGAGGGTGGGTGATTCGCCGTCGATTTCCCCAGGCGCGGAGAACGACAAGAAGCTCAACACCACGGCCTGATATTCCGTTGTCGTTGCCGCGCGGCGCCGGCTAAATTTACTGTCCTTTCACAAAGGTCCGCTTGCGCGTTGTTCCGTACCTCAAGTACACCTAGACTGGGGAATAAATTCAGAAGAGAGGGAAGTTCTTGTCCGAGGCCATCATCCAAGCCCGGGACGTAGAGAAATACTACGTCCAGCCCGACGGTAATCGTATCGAGGTGATCGCACCGACGGACCTCGAGGTATGGCCGGGCAAGATCGTGGGACTGCTGGGCCCGTCTGGTTCGGGCAAGTCGACGCTGCTGCGGATGCTGACCGGGCTGTCCAAGCCGTCGTCGGGTCACGTGATGTGGCACGGCAAGATGATGGACGGACAGATTCCGAATGTCTCCATTGTCTTCCAGAGCTTCGCCCTTTTCCCCTGGCTGACCGTGCTGGAGAATGTCGAAGCGCCGCTGGTGGCGCGCGGCGTAGGTGCCATCGAGCGCCACAAGCGCGCACTGAAGATGATCGACACGGTCGGCCTTGACGGATTCGAGACTGCCTACCCCAAGGAACTTTCCGGCGGCATGAAGCAGCGTGTCGGTTTCGCGCGAGCGCTGGTGGTTGAGCCGGAAGTACTGTTCATGGATGAGCCTTTTTCCGCTCTGGACGTGCTCACGGCGGAGAACTTGCGCTCTGAGTTGCTGGAGTTGTGGCTCAGCAAGAAGATGCCGACCAAGGCGATCTTCATCGTTACCCATAATATTGAAGAGGCGGTGCTGCTGGCAGATCGCGTGATCGTGCTCGGCCGCAATCCGGCTCGCATCCGCTCCGACTTTGAGATCGATATCCCGCAGTACCGGGACCGCAAGTCGCCGCGTTTTCTCGCCTACGTGGACTACATCTATAAGACGCTGACGCGTCCTCAGGAAGAAGCGGAAATTCCCGGGAAGGACACGGCCGCCTCGAACAACGGGCGGGCGCGCGAGCGCACGAAGTTCCAGATGTTGCCTCACGCCCGTCCCGGTGGGATCGCCGGCTTTCTGGAGTTGCTGGCCGATCGCAGCGGCCGCGACGATCTCTACAAGCTGGCCGATGAGTTGGCGATGGACGTCGACGATCTGCTGCCAATTGTCGAGGCCTCCGAATTGCTCGGCTTCGCCGTACTGCGTGAAGGCGACGTCGAAATCACGCCGGAGGGGAAGGGCTTCGCTGAGGCCGATATTCAGGCGCAGAAAATGCTGTTCCGTGAGGCTGCGCTGAAGAACATCGCTATCCTGCGACTCATCGAGAACACCCTGCACGCCAAGCGCGATCACGCGATCGGCGAGGAATTCTTCCGCGACATTCTGGATGAGCACTTCAGCGTGGACGAGGTGGAGCGCCAGTTCCAGACTGCCCTCAACTGGGGACGCTACGCCGAAATTTTCGATTACGACTCCGAGAATGGGCGTCTCTTTCATCGCGAGGAGTCTGATGTTCTGCCGTTGACGGAAGGGGCCTGATGGCTCGCTCGACCTGGCAGCCAGTTCGCATCCTGGGCAAAGGGCCGTGGTCGCTATTGCCGGCACAGACCTGGTCGGTGGTTACCGACTTCTTCATCTTCGCGGCTGGTCTGTCAGTCTTCTACGCGATCCTCGTGATGGCCCGTACCTGGTTTGGGCCGTTTAACCCACACGTCGAAATTTCACGCGATCCTTCGCACCTGCCCCTGTACGCTGCGTACTCGCTGCTGCGCATTACCATCGCCTACATCTTGTCGCTCGGCTTCACGCTGGTGTATGGCTATGTGGCCGCTTACAATCCACGGGCTGAGCGCATCATGATTCCGCTGCTCGACATTTTGCAGTCGATCCCGGTACTCAGTTTTCTTCCGGGCGTCATGCTGGCGATGGTTGCGTTGTTCCCGCATCACCAGATCGGCGTCGAGATGGGCGCCATCCTGCTCATCTTTACCGGGCAGGTGTGGAACATGGCGTTCAGCTTCTACTCATCGCTGAAAAGCATTCCGCGCGATATGCGCGAGGCCGCCAAAATCTACCGCTTCGGATGGTATCAACGCTTCATGCAGTTCGAGTTGCCGTATGCGGCCATCGGTCTGGTGTGGAACTCGATGATGTCGGTGGCCGGCGGCTGGTTCTTCCTGATGGCTTGCGAGATGTTCGTGCTCGGCTCGAACGACTTCCGGCTGCCGGGTCTGGGCTCATATCTGCAGACTGCAGCCAGCGCCGGCGACACCGAAGCGATTCTGTGGGGCGTTGGAACCATGATCGCGGTAATTGTCGTGCTGGACCAAATCGTGTGGCGGCCGATCATCGCTTGGGCCGAGAAGTTCAAAATGGAGCAGGTGGAGAGCACCGACGCTCCGCAATCATGGTTCCTGGACCTGGTGCAGCACTCGCGGCTGCTGGTGAAACTGCGGAAGCGCTTCTTCCGTCCTCTGCGCGAGCGGCTGACTTTGTACTTCGCGCGCGAGTACGGAGCAGAGAGTGAAGAAGTCACGCCTCCCGGTTGGAAGGTATGGGTAGGGCGCATCATTGCGTCAATCGCCGTGATGGCGGTCTTCTACGCCATGGTGCGCACCATCGGCATGCTGATGGAGCTGAATAGAAGCGACTATCACCAGATCATGACCGGCGCTGCCGCAACCTTCGGGCGCGTGCTCATAGCGCTGGTGATTGGATCACTGTGGACGATCCCGGTCGGCGTGGCAATCGGCTTCAATCCGAAGTTGGCGCGCATCGCGCAGCCTCTGGCGCAGATCGCGGCGTCGGTTCCGGCGACGGCACTGTTTCCCATCGTCCTACTGTTGCTGATTCGCATTGGCGGCGGACTTGGCATCGGATCGGTTGTGCTGCTGTTGCTGGGAACGCAATGGTACATTCTGTTCAACGTAATTGCCGGCGCGATGGCCATTCCTACAGATCTGAAAGAAGCGTCATCGCTCTTCAAGTTCAGCAGGGGTCAGCGCTGGCGACGGCTCATTCTGCCGGGCATTTTTCCTTACCTTGTCACCGGCCTGGTTACTGCCTCGGGCGGTGCGTGGAACGCCAGCATCGTGGCCGAATATTTCCGCCTCAAAGATCAAACCTATACGACGGTCGGTTTGGGCGCGACCATTTCGCGCGCGACGGACTCCGGCAACTTCGCACTGCTGCTGGCCTCGACGATTGTTATGGCGATGGTGGTGGTCACCGTGAACCGCCTGGTCTGGCGCAGGATGTATCGTCTGGCTGCCGCGAGATACACTCTGGAGACCTGAGCCGGCGTCCTTTCGCCGAGACCAAGGAACTGATCGCCGGCTTCACGATGTGTAAAGTGAAGTCGATGGTGGATGCTATCGCGTGCCGTTTGGCGGTAGAGAAGAGATTGAGATCCGGCGCGTCTTCGAGCCCGCGAGGTTCCTGCGAAGAAATAGGGGCCGCTACGCGGCAGAGATTGATGGCGCGGCCGACTTCGCGCGCGCCTCTTCCAGTTCCGGCAAAAGGAGTTTAACAGTCGTACCGTGGCTCCCACTATCCACGCTGGATTCAATCGATACCCGGCCTTTACCGCCCTCCACAATCTGTTTGACAACCCATAATCCCAGGCCCGTCCCGACATCCTTTTTCGTGGTGAAGAAAGGCTCGAAGACTCGCGGTACATCTTGTGGGCTAATGCCAACTCCGTTATCGCTGACAACGATCTCGACTGCGGGCGTTCCGTCTTCGTCAGTGTTGAGGGTTCTGGCTTGGATCGACAGTTGGCCCCCGAGGCTGCAGGCGTCGATGGCATTCGTAATAAGGTTGGAGAGGATCTGGTTGAGTTCGCCTCCGCGCGCGGTGATCTGCAGGTCGGGATCAATCTCGGTGATGACCCGAATGTTCTTGGTCTTCAGCTTCCCCTGGTAAACCTGGAGCAGAGTCTCGACGACGCCGCGAATAGGGATGCGCGTCAGCGTCGCAGTCTCGCGATAGAAGCCCAGGGTCTGGCGGGCGATATGGGAGACGCGGCCAATCTCGCGCTCAGCGTAATCGAGATATTGCTCCTGCTGTACGGAGTTCTTCGAGTTGCGCGCCAGGTAAAGCAGATTCACCACCGACTCCAGCGGATTGTTGATTTCGTGCGCTACGGTGCTGGCCAGACGGCCCGCCGCTGCGAGTTTTTCCGAAACCACCAAGGCCTGCCGCTGTTTGCGCTGCGTGGTCACATCGGCAATGAATAGCGCCATCCCGTCCGGCGTGGGATAGAGGTGGACATGGAACCAAGTATCCAGGGGCGAGTAGTAATCTTCGATCTCGGCTTCTTTGCGATCGTGCATCGACTGCCGATAGGCTTCGCCGAATCGCGTATCTACCGCTTCAGGGAAGCGTTGCCAGAGATTCTTGCCGATCAACTCTTCTGCCGTCGTCTGAGTAAAGCGGGCGTATACGCCGTTGACATAACGTATGGTCCACTGGCGATCGACAAAGATGAAGCCTTCGGAAATGCTTTCTAGGATGCGGCGGTACTCCGCCTCCGCGGTCTCTGCGCGCTGACGCTCCTTGAGTTCGCGCAGCCGGAGCTCTTCCCGAAGCCGCTTCATCTTCAGATGCGCCCCGACCCGCGCCATCAGTTCACGCGCCGTGAACGGTTTCACCAGATAATCGTCGGCACCGGCCTCCATACCTTCCACCCGCGACTCTTCGCCCGCGCGAGCCGACAGCATAATCACTGGCAGAAGCATGGTCTGCGGGTCGTCACGCAGCGCCTTCAGAAGCTGGAAGCCGTCCATGCGGGGCATCATCACGTCGGTCAGGACAAGGTCAGGGGGATTGGTGCGGGCGATTTCCAGGGCTTCCTCTCCATCACTTGCTGGGATCACCTCGTACTGCCGGGCCAATAGTCCCTGCACGTATTCGCGCATGTCGCGGTTATCATCGACAAGCAGGATTTTGGCAGCTGATGCCGATCTTTCCGCAGGCTGCTCCGGGAACAGACCGGTCAAGTCTTCATTGCCGGAGCCGCGGTCGACGGCTGCCGGCAGGCCGTGAGACGAATCGGGAAGCCAGCGCAAGGCTTCCTGAACGTAGGGAGAGGTTTCCGCGATGATCGTCCTTGCAGCATGCTGCTGTACGATATTGTCCGCTGGCAGGTGACTGCTACCGAGAGGGATGCGTACGGTGAACTTTGTTCCTTCCCCCATGCGGCTCTCGACCGCGACCGTGCCGCCATGTAGACGCACCAACTCATCGACCAGCGCCAGACCGATACCGGTGCCTTCATGGGTTCGTCCGGATGCCCCTTCCACACGGTGAAAGCGTTCGAAGACGCGCGGCAACTCAGATTCCGGAATGCCCGAGCCAGTGTCGCGAACGGTTAACTCAGAGTGGCTGTCGGCCTTGCGGATCGAAATTTCTACTTCGCCCTCCAAGGTGAACTTTAGGGCGTTCGACAACAGGTTAAGGACGACCTTTTCCCACATCTCCGGGTCGACATACACCGGCTCCGATGCCGATTCGCAAGTGACGATGAAGCGCAGGCCGGCCTTCTCCATTGCCGAACGGAAGACGCTCGCCAGCTCGGCGGTCAGCGCGCAGAGATCCACCGGCTCGTACCGGGCGTTCACGCGTCCGGCTTCAATACGCGAGAAATCAAGCAGCGCATTAACCAGCTTCAGCAGGCGCAGGCCGTTGCGATGAATCACGCGCAATTCGTCGAGTTCGGCATCAGGGACGCTGGCGCGGTGGTGCGTGAGCAGGTCTTCCAGCGGACCCAGCATCAAGGTCAGCGGCGTGCGAAATTCGTGGCTGACATTGCTGAAGAATGCGGTCTTAGCTCGGTCCAGTTCAGCCAGCGCTTCCGCTCGACGTCGCTCCTCTTCGTAGGCGGCAGCGTTGGCCATGCTGGCCGAGATCTGTCCGGCGACCAGCTTCAGGAAGCCGCGATAGCTGTCATCGAGTTTGCGGAACGGGTTGAGGCCAACCACCAGCGCGCCCGCATGTCCATTGGGCCCTGAGGGTGCGATAGGCACTACCGCTACCGATTGCACCGGGTAGTCCCACGCTTGAGCAATGACCGGCGGGAGCGATTTCTGCGCGATCGGAACCAACTGAATCTCGTGCGTCGCCATGGCCCAGGCAAATGGCCACAGCGAGGAGTTATCCAAAGTCGCCGTCTGCGGAGCGGCTGCACTCCCGGCGTCTACTCCGGAACATCCCTCCAGATGTACTGCGGCCTTGCCTGCATCGGCTACATAGATGAGCGCAAAACATAGATCCTTGGGATTGCTGGCGAGGCTGAGCGCGCTCAGGCGGCAAGCCTCCAGGCGAGTGCGGGCGTCGGCTGTGCGAGCGGCCAGGTCCCGCAACAATTGCATCTGGCGTTCGCTGATGATCTGCTCGGTTGAGCTGGTGTTGGCACAGATGATGCCGCCGACGCCCCCGTGGTCGTCGGGCACCGGGCTGTAGGAGAACGTGTAGTAGGTCTCTTCCTTATAGCCGTAGCGCTCCATGATCAGCAGGAGCGACTCATCGTACGTGCCCTGGTTAGTGCGGATGATTTCGGCGCGTGGTCCAATCTGGTCCCAGATTTCATGCCACACCACGCGAGCGGGCTGGCCCAGCGACTCGGGATGCTTACCACCGACGATGCTCTTGTAGGCGTCGTTGTAGAGGTTGATGAGTTCGTCGCCCCACCAGACAAACATCGGCTGGCGAGAGGTGAGTACGATGCGAACGCAGGTGCGGAGATTTTGCGGCCACGTGCTGACCGGGCCGAGCGGGGTCTCCGACCAATCTTTGGCGCGCATCAACGCGCCGAGTTCGCCGCCTCCACTGAAAAGCCCGAAGCTGTCGTTGTCATCCTCAGACTGGCGACTGTGCTGCAAGCTGTCAGCCTCCAAGCTATCCGAGCCCATGAAGTCTCTCCGCACAAGGGTTTTCACAGCTACACGGATGACCCAGCGAGGTTGCGCACGACCGGCCGTACACCGACTGGGAGTGGGAAGAAGGTGAGATGCTGATTATCGAAATGCGGTTGTCCGACGCGGTGATAGCCTCAAACCCCCATGCTGCTTGGCAGCCGGAGGTCGACAGGCCGCCAGATGGTCTTACGGTTCGCTATTGTACAAAAGAACCCGCCAATCGCCAGCAGATGGAGAAATTGTAATTCGGTTCAGAGTACGTTCGGCGGCTGGGGATCCTCGAACTCAGCCCGCTCGCCGACCACCAGCAATAAGCTGACCCAAGCCGAGATCACTACGATGTAGGCGATGAAGAATCGCATGCCGGCACTCCATGCCTGTTGCCTCAGAGTGCTAAGGTCGGGAATCCACCGGACAAGCTTGTAGGGCAACAGGCCGCCGACCAAGATGAGCGCGATCAGCCATATCCAGTAACGGGCACGCATCAGCGCACGCAACGACCGGCCGATGCGAGACGCCCTCAATCCGACGGCCGCGACCGTGCTGGCTAGCGGAATCCAGAGCGCGACCAGGACAGCCATCAGGATCAGCAAGGCCCAGTCCGCAGCGTGGTAGATCCCGCGCGGACTAGCGAAGCGAAGTGCGGAGAACTTCTGCCAGAACCACACACCAAATTGCGGCGTGTATCGCCGCAGACTGAACAGCCACCATGCGATGGCGGCCAGCGGCGCGACGCAGATGGCGAGCGCGATCAGGTGATCCAGGGATTGCCTAAAGGCCCCCCATAGCTTCGAATACTCGCGGAATTCCGCCAGGCGGCAGTAGGCAAACGATCCGGCTCGCAGCCACAGGCCGAAGAAGATGACGATGAGCGCGAGCACGCCAGAGACGACCACTTGCCATCCGTGAGCGTCGGGCAATAGTAGCCAGAAATAAAGCGCAGCCAGCAGTGCGGCATTGCCGAAGAGATTCAGCAGCCACAGTTTTGCCACGCCACTATGTTTGCCCGTCATTTCACCGTCACCGTAGTGGGTTCGCTCGTCGATAAATACCCTGGCTGATACATCGGCAGCACGCTGGTCGGACTGACGCGGAAGATGCCGGGGTTCACGACCTTCAACAGGTAAACATATTCATGTTGACCCTGCGGGAAATACAGGTTGAAGAACGTGGTGCGATCGTCGCGGAGTTCGCGATCACTGTACCAGCGCGCCCACCATGTTGGCTGGTCGTCCAGTTCGTACAGGTCGTCGCGCGCGATTGACTCCGTGCCTGATGGAATCGGATCTTCGATCATCAGATACTTCCACTCGTTGCCGCCGACGGTGATGCGCACCGCCAGCGTGTCACCCACTTGCAACGGGCCATTCAGCGGGTCGAGATGATAGACGACCTTGCCGTCCTTCTGCATCGACGTCAGCTTGTAATACTGCCGCGCTGTGCTGAGTTGGAAGGTGCCGGCATTCACGACTTTCTTCTCGTTGGAGTAGTAATCGCCGCGCGTCGACCAATAGACGCGTCCATCGCCGGTCTTCACGATGCGCACATCGTTGCCAGAGGTCGACAGTTGCGCTTCATTCAAGGTCACCGTCGTCGCCGGCGCAAGCGCGTCGGCCGGGGTGAACTTCTTCGTCGCGACGCTCTTGCCGTTCACCTGAATCTCGACGCTGTAGTTCGGCTTCAGCTCCCGCGTGTGTTGCAGATAATCAGTGAGGCCGTAGATAACCATCGCGGTCTGCTCGGTTGAATCCCAGTAGTATCCCTCGCCGCGATGGCTGACCAGATAGACCGCGGCCTTCGACAGCAGGGGGCTGTTTGGATCGGTGTGATTGATGAGCTTGAGCGCGTAGGCGGTGGACTCCGGCGTGGTGTTGCCGTAGTAATCCATTAAGTAGTTGTTCTCGCTCGGCCACCAGGCCTGCGAGTCATCCTGTTTCGCCGAGCCTTCTAGTTGGTTCGCCAAGTCCTTGGCGCGACCGTCGCTTACCTGGACCATCGCCAGTCCGAGCACGGCTTGTCCATAAGCTGTGAGCGTCGAGCGCTGCTGCCATACGGAGTCGATGACCGTGCTGTTGGAATCGGTGCCGCTCAACACCAGCGCGTAGGCCATGTAGGCGCGCAGGTCGGTGCGGACCTTGGTCGACTTGTTGAACTGCGGCAACAGCCACGCACGGCCTTTATCGATGGCGTCCTGTTTCACGTCGAATCCGGCAGTCTTAGCCTGGCTCAGCCCGGCGAGAACGTAGGCGGTCATGAATGGATGGCTGTCGTCGGTCTGCCACCAGCCCCATCCGCCATCGTCATGCTGATACGTGTACAGGCGGTCGAGTCCGACTTGCACCTGCTTGTGCAGTGTCGCCGGATCGATGTTCGACTTCACGCCCAGCTTCTGCAGCGCGTCGGCCACAAGCACGTCGGGCAGGAAGCTCGACATGGTCTGTTCGGTGCAGCCGTATGGATACGACGTCAGGTAGTCGAGCGCGGCGAAGACGCTACCGGCAATCGAAGGCGTGACACTGACGGTTAGCTTGCGCGTACCCGTCTCGGCCGCAGCAGGGAAGTCGACCTTCTGCACCGCGTCACTGGTGCCAGCTCCGGCAACCGATCCCGATTTCGAGGTCGCCAGCTTCACGCCGAAAGGAACAACAGGCAGCGTCAACTCCATCGCATCGCTCTCAACATTGGTCAGCGCCTTGCCCAGGACCTTGGCGGAATCTACGTCGAGCACCTTCACGACGTAGTCGACCTTGACCAGCCCACGCGTGGGAACATTTATGTTCTGCTGCGAGCCCTGCAATACTTGTAAGCCTTCGAACTGCATCGACACTTGCGCGGTCTTGTCGGTCGGCAGGTAGTTCTGCACGATGGTCGACAGCGTGATCTCGTCGCCACGGCGGAAGAAGCGCGGCACCACCAGCCGCACCATGATGTTCTTGCGCACGATGGTATTCGTCACCGCGCTGCCGACCATGGTGTTCTCGGTGACGCCGCGCGTCGTTGCGCGCCACGAGGTGATGGCATCGGGGTAGTCGAACTTCACGGTCGCCTGCCCGTTTGCAGCAGTGCGAATGTCGGCCATCCAGTATGCCGTGTCGGGGAAGGCCTTTCGGATCTTCGGCTGCACCAGTCGCTCGGGCTTGAGCTGCGCCATGCCTTTCGACGGACGAACGTTGGCCAGCTGCATCTTGCGCTTGCCGGCCTGACCGCTGAAGTAATACGTCAGGGAACTCTCGGTGCTGACCTGCGAGTACACGCGCCCGTAGAACGCATTCATGATGCTGCCAGTGGTCTCGGGCTTGATGGCGTAGATGGCTTCGTCAACCACGCCCAGGCTGAAGTCAGCCACCATCGGCTTGCCTGCGGCATCGGTGGCCTTGATGGTGTAGCTGGCCGATTCGCCCGGCTGATACTGCGCCTTCGACGGAACCAGTTGCACGTTGAGCTGGTGCGCGGTCGGCGGAACGTTCAGGCTCTTCGATCCTTCGTACAGCTTGTTGTCACGGATGAACACCGCGCCCACGTAGAAGTTCGGCGCGTACTCCGGCTTCACCGGGATGTCGACGGCAACGCTGCCGCCGTTGCTCTTCACGACCTGCCCGGAGTAGAGTCCGTTGCCTTCGGCGGTGACCAGCACCGAGGTCGGTTCCTTGCCGGTAACGATCAGCACATGCGCCGTGTCACCCGGCTGGTAGCTCTTCTTGTCGGCGACAATCTGCACGCGCTCCTGTTGCGTGCCGCTCCACCACGGACTGACGCCCGGCGCCCACAAGTAGGCTGTGTCCTCTACATCGCGCTTCTCAGGAGTTGTGGCGACCACGCGCACGCGGAACTCGCCGGAGTCGGGGATCGTGACCTTCACCTGTGCTTTGCCGCTCGCGTCGGTCTGCCCCTGCGACGTCGTGACAACCGGCCCCGCGCCGGTGCGCCAGTTCCAGCGATTCATCTCCACGCGGAAAGCGGTCTGGATGGGCTTCTTGTCGTAGTCCTGCGCGGTGATGCTGATTGTCGCCGTATCGCCCTTGCTGTAGACATAGGACGTTGGTTCGGCGGTCAGGTAGAAGCTGCCGTAGGTCGCCAGGGCGAAGCCGTGGCCGGCGATCTCGCGATTGCCCGCGTCGGTCACGCGCGCTTCGATGCGATACACCAGGTCCTGCTTCTTGGCGCTCACCGAAGTGGGCACGGTGATCTGTAGCTTGCCGTCGGCGTCGAGCACGCCGCTCTTTTCTTCTTCCTGATCGCCGCCGTAGGTGTCGCCTTCATCACCGTTGTCGGAGTTGTCGGCTACAGCGTCGCCGCCCTCGCTGTCACCGGCGTCGGCGCTGTCGTCGTCGCCGCGTCCCATTGGCCAGTAGGTCGAGGTGTGTACCACCCATTTGACCTTGGCGTTGGCGACCGGCTCGCCGAAGTAATAGCGCGCATCGATGGTCGCCATAATCGGCTGGCCTTGCAGCACGCGCGGCGTCTGCGGCGTGACCTTCACGGCGTACTCCGGTTTCTTGTACTCCTCCACCGAGAAGTTGGTGCCGTCGACATAACGCTCGCCCATCTGCATGTTCAGGTAGTACGAGCCCAGGTGGGCGTCGGCGGGGATGGTGTAGTTCCAGGTCGCCGTGCCGATCTGCGAGAGCGTCACCGTCTGCGTCCAGACGACGTCGTAGGTCTGCGGATCGCGCATCTCCAGCCGCAGTTCTTGGCCTTGAGGGATGGTGTAGCCGCTGGCGGCAAGCGACCGCACGATCGTCTTGAAGTGGACCGTGTCGCCGGGCCGGTACACGGGACGATCGGTGTAGGTGTAGCCCTTCAGGTTGCGATTGGGATCGTCACCCAGGTTCCAGCCGCCGGGCGCGTTAACCGCGAACTCCGTGGAATTTGTGGCCAGCACGGCTACGTTTTCGGGTTTGCTGACGTTGACGGCGGTGTCGACTAGTCCCTGTTGATCCGTGGGCTTCGACGCGATCTCTTTCTGATCGATCCAAACCTTGACCGGAATATTAGCGATCGGGTCGCCGGTGCGGCGATCGACCACGTAGGTCATCAGCCGCCCTTGTCCCGACTTTGTGACGATGGCGATGTCCGTTACGACGACGATGGTGTAGGCGCGCAGCTTGCCGTCGGTGGCTTCGACCAGGTAAACTCCGCGATCGCTGACCGGGATGGTAGTGTTCACGCTCTCCCAGCGTTCATGCGAAGGGATGGTCCACTTCCACACCGAGACTACCTGCTGCTGGTTCAGAACAGGGACCTGCGCGTAGTTGGCGACCTGCGGGCCTTTGGACGGCTCGGTGCTGCCGCCCATTTGCCACAGGCGAATTTCGTGGCGCGAGTCAGGAGAGAACTGCGCGCGGATGAAGTCGCGAATCCACGCCCAGATGCGGTGCTTCCACGCATGAAATCTTTCCAGCCAGGTGTGCGCCTGCTTGGGCAGCGCGGGACCCTGGCCGCCGAAGTTGTGCAGCTCCTGCATCTGGCTGAAGAACTTCACTGGGTCTTTCACTCGATAGACTCGGAATTCGAGTTCCTTCACGTTGTGCGCGCTGACGGCGATCTCGGGCTTCTCGCCAGTCATGTAGGTCTTGGAGCTGGTGAGCGAGAACCAGGATTCGGTGTCGGAGTCGTCCTGGGCGAACAGCTGGATGTTCGCGATCTGTATGAGTGCCAGAAGAAGGATGAGCAGTGAGCGCTTGAATTGCCGGGCATTAAAGTCTGAGTTCTTGTAGGTGGCTTTACCCTCTGAGGCCAATGACGACGCGAGTACTTCAGTGGATGAAGCCGAATGCTCGCTTGCTGCCGTTATGCACGCCTGAAGGCGTGCTCCACTCGGGTTCATTCTCCAACGCGTCCGCATCACTGGCCGCCTCGCAGGATGTTCCAGCGATATACGCCGAGGAACGCCGGGTTCGACGCGACGGGACGCCATCGCGGGTCAGGGTAGTTTGCCAGATCAGCCAGCGACAAGCGCTTAATCATCCCCTTCGAGCCGCCGCTCGGACCGGTGTGGTAGACGACGAACTGCTCTTCGCCGGGCTCGACCTGGCTGTGTCCGAGGAAGATCATCGTGTGAAACGGCATGTGGCCGCCGTCCTGGCGGAAGAAGAGCAGATCGCCGGGACGAGCACGATCCAGGCTGCGGCCAACGGAGAACGTGTTATGCCGCCAGAGGCTCTCGGCGTCGGCAAATTGCGCGAAGGCGCCGTCGCGAAGATCGCCGGCCGTGAAACTGCCGCTCTTCACGCGGAAGATATCGGCACCGAGCGGCGTGTAAGGATATTGATACTGCTGAATGTCGCCGCTCGACACCGGGCCGGGCAAAGACGAGTCGTGGGTCCAAGCTGAATCGTGCGCACGCATGGCCTCGCGGTAGGCGAAGCGCAAGAGCGCGGCGCAATCATCAACCTCCGGCAGAGGTTTGCCGCGGTAATACTGCGACTCCGCCAGCAGGGTGAACCAGTGCCGAAAGGCGCGACGATCGGCCGGATCGTGCAGGCGAAGGAAATCGGGCGTGCCGTCGCCGACGCTGTCAGTGTTGTCGGCGGTGGTGACGAGCGTCAGGTCCCGCGGGTCGAAACCGGGAGCTACTACACGAATCTTGGCGTCGCCCGGCAGAACGCCGGCTTGCAGCGAAGCCATTGCAAAATCCCCATGTATCGACAGAGATTCAAGTGTTACTTGATGGGGTGTTTCGATGTCGAGATGGACACCTCGCAGATCATGGCTGCCGGCCGAGCGGATCGTCAGCTCGGAGGAAGAGAAGCCGTCGGCGGGAATCTTGGCATCGGAGAGATGCAGGACGAACTGGCCGGGCGCGAGCGCGTGATGCACGGTGAAGGCGCAAGCCACCGCTATTACCGTCAGCACAGCCACCACTGTCAACCAGCGAGGCACGCCGCGCAAGTTCGTCTCCTGAGAAAGGGTCGCGCGGATTATAAGGCAGGGATTAGCAACTAGCAATTAGCATTCAGCATTCGGCCGACGATCACGCTCGAAGTGTGAGGCTGGTGTTGCGTCGAGCCAGAAAAGCAGGAATGACTCTCTGGGGCGAGAGAGGCGTCACGGCGGAAAATGTTTGACCGTGAAATCCGTCGTGCACGAGAGCGCCCACGGCTTCCGTTCCCAAACGTTCCCTGATAAACTCTTAAATGTTGTAGGCGCGTAGCTCAGTTGGTTAGAGCGCTACCTTGACACGGTAGAGGTCAGGAGTTCGAGTCTCCTCGTGCCTACCATTTCCTTTCTCAATACCTATCTTCCCTCGATAGTTACGGCCAGCCGCTCCCATTCTCTGGCACAACAGGCACATCAAGATCGAGTGATCATTGATAGAATCGCGCTGGCCACAGCGGCAAGGTGACTTGACCAACTGCAGGCCTTCGGTAATTTTGCACACCTGACCTCTTGGCAGCGCGCTACGATGCGAAAGCCGCCTTTCCGCGGCGGTTCCAGAACAAAGGTAGGAGGGCTGTCTTCGTGGCATGGTACGGAGATAACCAAGTCGGGTATATTAGCGGTCGTCATTAGATTTGATAATGGCTCCTCTGAAGCCTTCTCGGCGGCAACTTCAGAGCTTGTTTTCTTCTTCATTGTTATTCCAATTCTCAATATTTGTAGCCTGCTTGCCGCAGCAGTTGCGGCCTCCATCCATGAGTGCTAATTCTTCGCCACCTGAGAAACCGGCTGAGAAGAATTCTCGGTGATGAGCTTTCCACAGCATTCTGGCCGCTGAGGCAGACTCGATCGGTCCCACCCGCCGCCGAGGGCTTCGATTAAGAGCACTGCGTTTCCCATTCGGCGCCCTAAGATATTGACCGCGGTTACTTCGTCCGACAGTGCAGCATTCTGAGCCGTAATTACCTCGAGATAGCTGGTGACGCCGCCTTCGTAACGTGTGTTCGAGAGATCCAACGACTTTTGGGCCGCTTCGACTGCGCGAGCCTGAACACCAGCCTCTTGCTCCAGGATTCGCAAGGCCGCAAGATTGTCCTCCACCTGTTGAAATGCGGTCAGAACAGTTTGCCGATAGGTGGCTACCGTAGAGTCGTATGCGGCTTTGGCCTGGTCATTGGAAGCGCGTCTTCTGCCGCCGTCGAAAATTGTTTGGGCAACGGAAGCGCCTACGGCCCACAACGCGCTCGGGCCCTGGAATAGCGTGGTGATGCTGCCGCTCTCAAATCCTCCCGAGGCGAAGATATTGACCAGCGGATAATAAGCCGTCTTGGCGAGGCCAACGTCAGCGTTGGCTGATGCGACGGTGCGTTCGGCAGCGGCGATATCCGGACGCCTCTCCAGTAGTTCAGAGGGAACGCCCACAGGAATTGCCGGGGGCGGCGTCGTCAGTGGCAGCGGGGGCAGAGTGAATTCAGCCGGAGGCTTTCCGACCAGCACGGCGACCGCATGCTCATACTGGGCGCGTGCGACTCCGACGTCAATCATTTGCGCGCGGGTGGTTTCCAGGATAGTTCGTGCCTGCTCCACGTCCACGTCCGAGGCAAGTCCTCCTTGATACCGGTCCTCATTCAACTGCAGAGCCTGTTCATATTGACCAACGGTGTCTCGAAGCAACTTCTCTTCGGCATCGAGCGCGCGCGCTGCAAAGTAATCGACAGCAAGGTCTGAGTGCATGGTGAGGTTTACCACGGCAAGATCAGCAGCGCTGGCTTGGGCCTGATCACGATAAGCTTCGACATTCTTGCTCACGCGGCCCCAGGCGTTGACTTCGTAAGAAAGATTGACAGGGGCAACGAAATCGTTGAACGTCAGGCCACGGCCCACAGTTGCCGGGCGATTAGACGAGTATCTCTCGCGAGTGGCGGTGGGGTCCGTGCTAACGGTTGGGTAATAATCTGCCCGCACATATCGCAGAGCTGCCCTCGCCTCCTGGTATTGAGACACTGCGGCCTTCAGATTCTGGTTAGAAACGTTGATCTGCTGCTCGAGCGCGTTTAGTTGTGGGTCTTGGAAGATCTCCCACCAGTTGCCACCCAGGTTCTGATCACTGGGCTGCGCGGTCTTCCAATCGCCCATCTCTTTGTATTCGGGGGGAGTGGGGGCAGTGGGCGTCTTATATTTGGGTCCCACGGCGCAGCCGATGATCCAAACCAGTGAGAGGATCGCCAGGAATAGGCCGCTGAACCGCCGTAGCAATCGGTCTATCGTCATTGAATACATCATTGCGAATCTCCCGGCAAAGACGCTTGAACGACCTTGACTTGCTGCCCTGACACGAGGGAGTCGGGCGGGTTGACCACGACCTGATCGCCGGCCTTTAGTCCCGCCAGTACCTCCATCTCGGTTCCGAAGTCGTGGCCGGGAATGATGTTTGTGATTTGCACCTTGCCATCTCGGACCACACCAACTTGCAAGTGCTCCGAGCGGAACAGCACCGTATTGTCAGGAATCAAGAATGTGGGAGTCTGCGACGGTACGTGCAGATGTACCTCGGCGTAGGAGCCGGACAGGAGCGTGTTGTCCGGGTTGGGAAGATCGATTTCCGTAAGCAGCGTGCGGGTTATTCCGTTGATCGCCTCGGAGCTGCGCACGACCTTGCCCGGAAACTTTTGCCCGGGGAACTCGGCGAGCACGATGTCCGCTTCCGTCTGTCCTGGCTTGATCCCTCGCCAGTACTCTTCAGGGACGTTCACGTACACGCGCAGCGTACTGGGCTGCGCGATGTGAAACATGTCTGTTCTTGGGGCGGTGTTGCTGCCGGCGTTGATGAGGTCGCCGATGTCGGTGTTGCGCGCGGTGATTACACCGTCGAATGGAGCATAGACATCTTCATACGAAACCAGCGCTTCATAATGACGCACATTGGCCATATCAGCGTCGACCATCGCCTTGTTCGCGGCATAGCTTCCAACTGCATTGTCGACGTCCTGCTGAGCGACGGCATGCTTGAGCAGCAATCCCTGATACCGATCCATGGTGATCTGCGCCAACTTCATATTGGCCTGGGCGGTCGCAAGAGTGCTACGTGCCTGAGAGAGTTGCTCGTCCACTTCGGGCGCCTGGATCGTGGCGAGCAGTTGTCCAGCTTTCACGTGCGCACCAATGTCGAAGTACCACTTTTTCAGGTATCCGTCCGTGCGGGCATAGATGGGGGACGAGATGAACGGCTGTATGTTGCCCGGAAGAATAATCTCTTCCGCGGGGGCTGCCTGCTTCGGCTGCACGACCGAGACCGGAGTAGCGGCTGTTTCCGCACTTATCGTGCGTAGACTTGCTTCGTCGCTCCTCCGGGAACGAATCCCGAAGAATAAGATCGCGACGACAACAACCAGAACGATGACAAGCTTCAGCCATATCCCGCGCGGCTGCGGTTGTTGCAGAGCAGGGGTCGCTTCAGTATTCACTTCGAGGTTTCTTGTTGCTGTGTTACTCATAGTAACTCCCGTATGAGTCCGGCTTTCATTGGGCGGACTCTCGTGCTGTATCTCTTCCGTGAAGAACGCTGAAGAATGTCGGTACAAACAGCAGCGTCGAGACGGTTGCGAAGATCAGGCCGCCGATAACGGCGCGGCCGAGCGGCGCATTCTGCTCTCCTCCATCACCCAGCCCGAGCGCCATCGGCACCATGCCGATGATCATGGCCAGCGCCGTCATGATCACCGGGCGAAAGCGCGTGAAGCCGGCCTGCAAGGCGGCGCTGATGGCGTCCTTTCCCGCCTCCATTTGCTCGCGTGCAAAGCTCACCACCAGGATGCTGTTTGCGGTGGCCACTCCCATGCACATGATGGCGCCCATGAGTGCGGGAACGCTGAGGTTGGTATGCGTGATGAACAGCATCCAGGCAATTCCCGCGAAAGCCGCGGGCAACGCGGAGATCATGATGAATGGGTCGAGCCACGACTGGAAATTCACCACGATGAGCAAGTAATCCAGCAGAATCGCGAACACCAGTCCGATGAGCAGGCCGCTATACGAAGACCGCATGGTCTGTACTTGTCCGCGAACAACCACACGCGAGCCGCGTGGCAGCCGGCTGCGATTCGCGTCGATGATGCGATTGATGTCGCGGGCCACTCCGCCCAGGTCGCGTCCCGAATTCGTCCCAAAGATGTCGACGACGGGCTGAATGTCGTAATGCGATACCACCGCCATCCCGCTAGACCGGTGGATGGAGACCAGGCTCGCCATGAGCGACGGAGCGGCCGAAGCATCTGAAGCATCAGAAGCGTCTGAAGCGGTTGTTCCGGTCACGGGGATGTTCACCAAGTCCTGCATGGTGTCGGCGTCGTATTGGGGCGTTTGCGTTTCGATGTTGTAGCTGACGCCGGTCTTGGGATCGACCCAGAAGGTCGGTGCTGTTTGGAAGCTGCCGCTGAGCGAAACCAACAGGTTCTGCGCAATGTCGTGCGCCGATAAACCCAGCTCTTGCGCCTTGGTGCGCTCGATTCGCAGGTTCAGATAGGGTTCATTGAACGGTTGCTGAATCCTCATGTCAGCGGTGCCAGGGACGGACTTGATCTCTTGCAGGACCTCGTCGGCCCAGACGTGGTTGGCATCAAGATCGCGGCCGATGACCTGGATGTCGATCGGCGCGGGCAGGCCAAAGTTCAGAATCTGCGTCACGATGTCGGAAGGCAGGAACGCGAAGGTCACGCCCGGAAATTGTTTTGCCAGCGTCACGCGAAGCTGGTCGACGTAATCTGCTGTTGGATGGTGCTTTGGCGTCAGTGTCACGAGAACGTCGGCGTCCGACGTTCCCACCGGAGCCGAATTGCTGTAGGAAAGATTGATTCCGCTATACGGCAGACCGATGTTGTCGATGATGCTTGAGACCTCGGACGTCGGGATCTGCCGGCGAATCGAATTCTCCACCAGGTCGCACAGGAACGCCGTGTCCTCGATACGCATGCCTGTCGGCCCGCGCACATGCAGTTTGAAGCTGCCTGCGTCGACGGGCGGGAAAAAGTCCTGACCCAGCCAAGGGATCAGGATCGCCAAAGATCCAAGGCAAGCTGCAAAGAATCCCGTCAGAAATAGACGCCGGTGATGAAGCGCCCGGTCGAGAACGCTGTGATAGCCATTGCGGAGCCGCTCGAAAAGCTCTTCGAAAGTATGCTGGAACTTGACCAGTGGATTGCGGCTCGGGGTCTGCTCCTGATCTTCGCGATGATGCCGCAGCAGGTATTTTGCCATGGTCGGAACGATGGTTCGTGAGAGCACATAGGAGGCGAGCATCGCGAACACCACGGCTTCCGCCAGGGGCAGGAACAAGTAACGCGCCACGCCGGAGAGTAGGAACATGGGCGCGAACACGATGCAGATCGACAGGGTCGCCACAAATGCCGGTGTGGCGATTTGCATGGCGCTGTCCAGGACGACATCATCCATCGTTTGCTCGGGGTGCAGTTCGAGGTTTCGATTGATGTTCTCGACCTCGACGGTGGCGTCATCGACCAGAATGCCGACTGCGAGCGCCAGCCCGCCGAGGGTCATGATGTTGATGGTCTCGCCGAGCGCACTCAACGTGATGATGGAGGTCAGAATCGATAGAGGAATTGAGGTCGCGATAATCAGCGTACTCCGCCAGCTTCCCAGGAAGATGAGGATCATCAGCGCCGTCAGGCACGCTGCAATCAGGGCTTCGCGGACAACGCCGCTGATCGCGCCCTTAACAAAGATCGACTGGTCGGACAGGGGCTGCATTTTCAGCTGTGGCGGGACGGTTGCGGCAATCTGTGGAAGCATCGCTTTGATGCCTGCGATCACACTGAGCGTGGAAGCGTTGCCGCCCTTCTGAATCGTCAGGAGCACGGACCGTTGTCCGTCGACGCGAACGATATTTGTCTGCGGCGGCGCGCCGTTATGTACCCATGCGACGTCTTTGATGTAGATAGTCGTATCCCCTACGGTTTTGATCGGGATGCGATTGAGGTCATCCATTGTTTGCGGCGCCGCGTTGGGAACCGTGACCTGGTACTCCGTGCCGCCGATCTTCGATGTTCCCGTGGGCAGGATCAGGTTTTGCAGCGCAATCGCATTGACTACGTCGAGAGCCGAGAGACCCTTGGACTGCAGCGCTCGCGGGTTCAGGTCAACTTCTACCTGGCGCTGCTTGCCGCCGTACGGATAAGGCACCGAGGCCCCCGGAACAGTAATGAGCTGGGTGCGAATGAAGTTCAGCCCATAGTCGTTAAGCTGTTGTTCCGAGAGACCATTTCCAGACAGTGCAAGCTGCAACACCGGCACACTCGATGCGCTGTACGCCAGAATCAGCGGCGGTGTGGTCCCCTGAGGCAGCTGCCGCAACTGGGTCTGTTCGATGGCCGTGATTTGCGCGATAGCGCGCTCGATATTCGCATTCGGCTGAAAGAAGACCTTCACGACCGCAACGCCGTAAAGCGATTGCGATTCGACATGCTGAATGTTGTCGACGGTGGTTGTGAGCGAGCGCTCGGTGACGTAGACGATGCGGTCGCTCATGTCCTTTGGGACGAGTCCGTTGTAGTTCCAGATGATGCTGACGACCGGAATGTCGATGTTGGGGAAGATGTCCGTCGGAGTGCGCAAGATGGCAACCACTCCCATCACGAGAATGAGAATGGCCAGGACCACAAACGTATAAGGACGGCGCAAAGCTAATTTGACGATCCACATATTTGCCTACCTTGCCAATCCGGTTGATTCTTCGTTTTCGGGAGCGTGTGACCCGTTGCTTTCATGCGAGATCCACTGCCGGATGAATGCCGAACAATTTCTCAGCCTTGCAGATGTTTGTTCGATCCGCGCCAGGAAGCGAACGGCATCGCGGTCCACCAGCTTCACCTGTTGGAGGTCCAACACAACTTTGTGCTCCGCGCGTGCGGATTTCAGCAGCGCCTCAAGGTCCGGCAACTGGTCGGCTTGGATACGACCGGACAGAGTGAAGACCACCTCTGAGTCATTGTCGGATCTTAGAATTCTCAATGTCATAACCCTTTGGGCCCTCGCCTGTGACATTGCAGCGCAAAGGCCAAACACGTAAATGCTTGTACGCGCTTGCTTTAATTAGATGAAGGGGCAGTGATAATTCGGAAATTTCCGAAAGTTCGGGACCGTACTTGGAAGGACCTAGACCTCGAGGCCAGATTTCGGTGCCGGCAGGGCCTGCGCGACCTAGGTATTCTTGAACTGATGCTTGTTGATTTTCAGGGACTTGATTTTGGAGTCGAGGGTTGACTGCGGCATGCCGAGCTTTGCTGCAGCGCCAGACGGGCCTGACACCCTGCCTTTGCTTTCAGCCAGAGCTGCTTCGATAATCTCTCTTTCCTGCGCAGCTAATCTCTCGGAAAGAGGTTGCGCCTGCGAAGACGCGATCGGCGCCCCTTGGCCAAGCCAACTCTCATCCATCGAAAGGTCTTGCGAATCAGAGATGATCACCGACCGTTCGATTACATTTTGCAGCTCCCTTATGTTGCCAGGCCACGCATACGAGTGTAGAAGCTCTAAACTTCTCTTGTTAATGCCTGTAATGTTCTTCCCAGCTTTACTCGCGTAACGATCTACGAAGTATTGAACCAGCAAAGGAATGTCTTCTTTTCTATTGCGCAGTGGGGGAACTTGTATTGGGAACACGTTCAGGCGATAAAACAAATCCTCACGAAATTCACCTTCTGCAATAGCGGCTTGTAAGTCACGATTGGTGGCAGCGACTACTCGCACATCCACCGCAAGAGACTCGTTTCCACCAACCCGCTGGAATTCACGCTCTTGCAATACGCGCAAAAGCAAGATCTGCATCTCTGCCGGTAATTCACCGATTTCATCCAGGAAGATCGTGCCGCCTTCGGCCGACTCAAAACGCCCCAGTCGTCGTTGGGTCGCTCCGGTAAAAGCTCCTTTTTCATGACCGAAAAGCTCCGAGGCAATCAGATCGCGAGGGATGGCGGCGCAATTGACACTTACAAACGCTCTCGAAGACCGCTGCGAGCGCTTATGAATGGCACGCGCTATAAGCTCCTTTCCCGTGCCCGTTTCGCCGGTAACAAGAACTGTTGAGTCGGTGGGTGCGACCCTCGCCACTTGCGAGAGTACCGCCTGCAAGGCAGGGGATGAGCCGACGATCTCTTCGAACATCCTGGTGATATCGATTTCCTCGCGAAGTGCCAGATTCTCCTTGTAAAGCTGGTCTCGCAGCGTTCGAATCTCTTCGAACGCATTCTTCACGGTGGTGATATCCGTCACGGCTCCGACTAGTTCCGAGAAGCCCGTTACTTCCTGATTTTGGGCGGCTCCCTGGACGTGGATCGTCTTAACTGAGCCGTCCGGCATCAGTAACCGGTTCTCTATATCAAGCTTCTCGCCATGAGACGCGGCTTCAAGCGCCTGTTGCACACGCGCAAGGTCATCGGGATGGACGCGTTGCAGGATCTTTTCGATTGTGGGCTTGAATGACCGTTCGTATCCGAAGATCCGAAAGGTTTCATCGGACCAGAAGAGTTCTCCGGTCGAGACATTCCAACCGGCACTTCCCGTATGGCTCAAGGTCTGCGCTTCGGCCAAATACGCTTCACTCTTAACGAGTGCTTCATAATTCCGGCGCGCTGCCTCCTCAGCGCGTTTCTGCTCCGAGATGTCCTCACACACGACCAACAAGACCGGCCGCTTTTTCAGGAAGACAACATTCCCCGTTTCCCGGACCCAAAGCATCGCGCCATCTTTGCGGATTTTCCTCGCTTCCCAAGTCACGTTTCGTCCGGGTTGGTCGAAACACTCCTGGGCATGCTTTTGAACTACGGAACGATAAGACTCGTAAAAGACATTCGATACAGGCTGTCCAACCAGTTCCTCCACGGTGTAGCCCAGTTGCTCCGCGCCGAGCGTGTTCACGGTTACGATGGTGCCTTGTGAGTCCACGATGAAGTACATCGTCGGATTACTCTCAAATGCGGCTTTCCACTGCTCTTCGATTTCCTGGCGAGCTTGCTCTGCTCGCTGGCGCTCAGCAATCTCCTGGTGTAGTGACTCATTCGTCCTCTGGAGCTCGATCACCGTTTCCGTTAGATCATCGCGGGCGATCCTGAGCGATTGAGCAGCCCATCGCTGCGCAACGCTCAAGGAGCCGACTACCAGCACCGACACAACAAAAGCGAGGAACCGTGGCATCTGATCGGGTTTTGAGACGAATGAGTGGATCGGCGGCAGGAAGCCGTGATAGAACGCGATGCTGGAAAGCAGTGTAGCCAGCAACCCGGGGCCCACTCCTCCAAACCAGGCGCTGACCATGACTGCGCAAAGGAATAAGGATACGGGAGCAGACTCCAGATGTATTGGAGACCACTGTGACAGTAGGAGTGCTGTCACAACAGAGAGAACAGCAATTAAATATCTCCGAGCCATTCCCAGTACTCCGCCTTTATCTACATTGAAACTCGACATACCACGTGCTCCGACGGAGGCAAACCAGCGGAATGTTAGCACCGAGAAGCCGAGTCGCGCACTCAGCACAGTCTAGTCGACAAGATGAGGGCAGTGGCCCAGACGACTCAAGCGGCACAACGAGATTTCGGAAAATTCCATTTTTTCGAGACGGCTCTGCAAGGCAAGTCCACGATGTTTCAGCAGTTTAGCGTTTGGCTGCCGTTTTGCTCTTCCTCCAGTCGCGAGTCGGAAAACGGCACTCGCAAGGAGAACTCACATGGAATTGCATAAGAGTTACATCGTGCTTGGCTTAATCATTGCTTTAGTCCTCTTCTTCGGAATCGTGGCAGGCGCGGAAGAACCAGCGAACAAACCAAAAACAGGAATGTTCTTGACCCACGAACAGCGACCGACGATGCCGCTACTCGGCCTCGCGGCTGGGCGGAACACGAATGGAACGCGCAATTGAAGACGACTATCTGCCTGGTAACTTGCCTAGGCGGATGCGATCTAAAGGAACCGACGTTGACGTAGCCCGCTATGCGGTGTGCGTTGGCTTTTGAACACTGATTACAAAACAAACTTGTGAGGAGTTATGCAGATCAATAAGCGTTCACTCGGGTCCAGCGGACTCGAAATTACAACAGTTGGCTTTGGAGCGTGGGCTATCGGAGGGGGAGGATGGTCCTTCGGATGGGGACCGCAGGATGATAACGCCTCTATGGACGCCATGCGCCACGCCGTCGAGCTCGGCGTCAACTGGGTTGACACAGCAGCGGTCTACGGACTCGGACATTCGGAAGAAGTCGTGGGTCGTTTCTTGCGCTCGCTGCCCGAGTCCGAGCGTCCGTTCGTCTTCACCAAGTGCGGTCTCATCACGGACAAGCGCAACCCAATGCAAGAACCCAAGCGCGACCTCAGGCCGGAGTCGATCCGGATGGAATGCGAAGCGTCATTACAGCGGCTGGGCGTCGACCGAATCGATTTGTACCAATTCCACTGGCCCGATGAAACGGGTACTCCGGTCGAGGATTCGTGGGCAGAGATGCTACGGCTCATCGAAGAAGGCAAGGTGCGACTCGGCGGTGTCTCGAACTTCGATGTCGGCTTGCTGGATCGGTGCCAATCGGTTCGTCACATTGACTCGCTTCAGCCGCCCTTCTCGCTTATCCACCGTGAGGTTGCAGCAAATGAAATCCCCTGGTGCGACGCGCACCAAACTGGCATCATCTGCTACAGCCCAATGCAGTCCGGTCTGCTAACGGATACATTCAGCGCCGAACGACTCGCCAAGATGGCGGAGGACGACTGGCGACGCCGCGCTCCAGAGTTCAACCCGCCAAACCTGCAACGCAACCTCGCCCTGCGTGATGCTTTGCAACCCATCGCGAAGAGACATGGGACGTCGGTTTCGTCGGTCGCAATCGCGTGGACCCTCAGCTGGCCGGGCGTGACAGCCGCTATCGTCGGCGCGCGTTCTCCCCAGCAGGTCGATGGCTGGATTGACGCAGCCAATCTCACACTCACTGGCGCGGATCTCGACGAGATTGCGCGTGCGATCGGCCAAGCCGGTGCCGGGATCGGTCCTGCCAGGCCGAACACGGCGAAGTACGACCGGGAGCTCAAAAAAGTTGGTTGAGAGTAGATTGTCTCGCCGCCAACAGGCGACATAACTTCCATTTGCATTCGACCACAACATGTCGGTTCCTTAGGAGGAATAGCGATGAGCACTAATACTGAGGTTCTCGAACGGCAAGAGGCATTCAGCGCAAGCCTCAACTATCTCAAACCCAAGAATGCGAAAGCCCTGTCGGACGTACTGAATGCTCTGCTGGCTGACACGTTCGCGCTCTATATCAAAACCAAGAACTTCCACTGGCACATCAGCGGACCACATTTTCGTGACTATCATCTTCTCCTCGATGAGCAGGCGACCCAAATCTTCGCCATAACTGACGATATCGCCGAACGTGTTCGTAAGATTGGGGGCACCACCATTCGCTCCATTGGCCATATTGCGCGGCTGCAGCGGCTTAGGGACAACGATGCTGGCTACGTGGATGCACAGGACATGCTCGCCGAATTACTCGAAGACAATAAGGCGCTGGTGCTGAACATGCATCAGATCCACGACCTCTGCGATGAAGTGGGCGATGTAGCTACGGCAAGTTTGCTAGAGAACTGGATTGACGAAGCCCAGCGTCGCTCCTGGTTCTTGTTTGAGGCGACGCGTCGCAATTAGACGAGATGCCCAGAGACCTCAGGTCCGACTCAAAAGAGGGTTCTGGCACGTAGCAAATAACAGCACCATCGACACGGCGGCGGTGTAGTGGGAAAAGGCCAGGCATCGCCGAGCATTTTCTGGAAGGAGCCATCATGAAATCGTTTACTGCAGATCAGGTGCGCCTTGGGTTCATCGGCGTGGGGGCGATGGGGAGCCGGCTCGTACGTCGTCTGCTTCATGCCGGCTATCAACTAGCCGTTTATGATCGCAACCAAAGCAACGCAGAGACGCTGCGAGAGTACGGGGCATCGGTTGCGACGAGCGCAGCAGAGATAGTTGAGAGCGCAGATGTCGTACTCTCCTGCCTCACAAACGACGACGCCGTTCGCACAGTGTATCTGGAGCCCAACGGTATCTTGTCGGCTGCGCGGTCGGGGCAGGTGGTGCTGGAAATGAGCACGGTTTCGTCGCAAACGTCTCGCGAGGTATACGCCAAAGGCGCCAAGCGCGGCGTCAACGTCATGGATGTTGCCATCTCGGGGAGCACGCCGGCGGTCGAACGGGGAACGATCACCTTGCTTGCAGGCGGAGATGCCCAGGTTTTTCAGGCAGCGGAACCGATCTTCAAGGCGATCGCGCAACAGTATTTCCTCATGGGCTCCGCTGGATCCGGAACCAGCATGAAGCTGGTCGTCAATACTCTTCTGGGCGTCGGCATGCAAGCTGTCGCGGAGGCAATTGCACTGGGAGAAGCGGAAGGCCTTCCGCGAAATCGCCTGCTCGACGTCCTGTCCCGCACCGCGGTGGTTGCGCCGGCTCACGTGGGGAAGCTGGCGAGCGCCGAGCGAGGGGATTACAGTCCTCAGTTTCCCGTCGCCTTAATGAATAAGGACTTCCGCCTGATTCTTGAGGCAGCGGATTCCTCGAACCTTGTGCTGCCAGCGACTGCCGCGGCATTCAAGGTGAATTCTGCCGCATTCAAGGAGGATCCTGCCTCGGACTTCTCTTCCGTAATCCGCCAGATGGAAAGGTCGGTGGAGTTGACTATTCCAGGCAAGTGACGGCTGGAGCACATCTCGACATGGATATTCCATGCCCGGATTGATCACGCCCCCGGGCATACGAAGAAGGTTGACGAGTATGAATTTGCTTTCACGAGTAGCGATGCTGTCGTCAGGAATTGCAGTCACCACGATCTGCTTGCTGGGCAGCGCACGGGCGCAGGATACGCCTCACTGCATATCACCAGCAGAATCTGCTCAAGCGAGAGGTACGGCGCCGGGCATGAAGGTGCAATTGATCAGCGACGGTCCCGGGGCAAAGCAGTATGCCGTGATCTTCAGCACGGGCGACGAAGCATATTCCGGGCTGCTGGAGTTCGCCAATAAGTATCACGTGACCAGCGGCCACTTCACAGCCATCGGGGCACTGAGCAGCGTCGTCTTGGCCTGGTTCGATCCGCAAAAGAAAATGTATTGCGAGAACCCCATGAATGAGCAGCTCGAGGTGGCCTCCATGGTCGGAGACTTCGCCCTCTACAAAGGAAAACCTGCCCTCCACACGCACATGGTTGTGGGACATCGGGACGGAACAGCCAGCGGGGGACATGTTATCCAGGCGATCGTCTCTCCGACTCTGGAGGTGTTCGTTACGGTCGATCCGATCCCGCTGCAAAAAAAATACGATCCTGCGACAGACCTCACGCTCATCGACCCCGTGGAGAAATGACGATCCATGTATCGTAACCGTCTTCCGGAGTCCAATCCGGAAGACGGTAGCGCATGAAAGGGAGCCGCATACGTTTGGTGCTAGCCACCTAAGGACGCCTAACGGGCGACGCAACAGGCGCATGCTCGGTCATCGCCGCCCCTCCCGCATCAAGGCCGAATGCGAGCGGTTATCATGCCATATGCGACTTGCAGGAAGAACCGCACTGATAACAGGTGCCGCTTCTGGGATCGGCAAAGCTGTAGTTGAGGCATTTGTATCCGAAGGAGCCCAGGTGATTTCTGCTGACATTATTCACACTACAAATAGCCTTCAGGCTGCGAGCAATCCGCGAAACGTATGCCTGGATGTCAGACGAGAAGACGCTTGGGAACAACTATCAGAGGTCGTTGGCGATCTGGATGTGCTGGTGGCTTGCGCCGGAATCTCTGAGGCACGGCCGGTCAGCGAAACCAGTTTGTCCGATTGGCAGCGTGTTATGTCGGTCAATTTGGATGGGGCTTTCCTGAGCGTGAAGTACGGCGCCAAGGCGATGCGCAAATGCGGTGGGTCCGTCGTGCTGATTGGCTCGGCATCAGGAGTCAAAGCCGCTGCCGGGGCAAGCGCATATTGCGCCAGCAAGGCCGCATTGCGCATGTTAGCAAAAGCTGCCGCGCTGGAACTTAAGGCGCAGGGAATCAGAGTCAACTCTGTGTCCCCCGCAGCGGTGGTGACTCCGATGTGGCAAAAAATGCCGTTTTGGGCGGATTTGGTCGAGAAGCATGGGGGAGAGGAAGGTGCGTGGAATGCACTGGGCGGGTGTGACCCCGCCACTCCCTCAACACTACGCATGGCGTTCCCCGAGGAAGTTGCCGCTGCGGTTGTATTTTTGAGCTGCGACGACTCAGCGCACATCACCGGCCTCGACCTACTCGTGGATGGCGGATACACTCTGTAGTTCTTGCGCGGTAGTCGGGAGCCTATCTGACAGGCCGGATCTGGGATCGGACGGTGGTTTCCGCCAGCCCATCGCGCAGAAGCTCGAGTTCTGTCGTGATCGACGCTCACCGGGTGAGGGGCACGGACCTAAGAACCGGGGGAGACTCAAGTGTGTCTTCACGCGCGTTGCAGTCCGACCCCTTGCTTCATTGCGTCAAAACCTCCCATTGCTCTTAAAGCCACTAGCCGGGCATCAACTACGTCTTGGGACGTGCAGTTCAACAAAATAGAGCATTCACGGTCGGAATAACGCGCCAGGACCGACATCACGAATACAAATCGCTCTAATTGGCTCAATTGAGTTACGTTGTCAATCGAAGAGCCAGTGGAGGGCTCGGGCCAAAGGTCGCGACTTTCGTATCGGACCCCTTCAGAAAAGACCAATCGAATGGCATTTTGGATCACGGTTCTCTTACACCAGGACCGAGCCCACTCCTTAAATACAGGTCTCCCCTTGACGGCATGCTCGATACTCTCGAGATAACATTGCTCGGCTTTTGCGTGATTTGCCGTCAACATGAAGGAAAGCAGGTACAAGGAATGCATGTCTTCTTGAAAGATCCTGCAATAGTCAGCGCGGCTGGCGTACTGGATGGACACAGTATTGCGTTCATTCTTGGATCTAGACATGTTTGCTCCCGGGCCACAGCTTCGTCATATTCCCTCAACACTAATTAAGTGGGCTGCAAGTGCAGTGCCAAGCCTGCACGTTCCGAGCCGCGGACGCGCAAGTGGTTGAGGGTGAAGACAGGCGCGTATTTGGGATGGCCGATTAGGCGGAAATGATGAAACTCCTCGTGATGGCAGTTCAGCAAGTGCCGGAAAATTGGCGTCGCAGCCAACCATGGCTGGTTGCAGTTTGAGGCAATCCGAAGACCAAGCGGAGAGAGGCGGAGGGAGGTGATATCGCCGCGAGAAGAAGATCATTGATAGGACCAGTTCGTCAATTTCACCGTGAGATGCTTACTGGTGCTATCGATTTCGGCGGCCGCAACATGACTGCTGCTGTCTGGCAACCTGAATAGTAACTGCGTCTGTTTGATCGAAATCTGCTGGCATAGCAAATCCATTGGGTACATGTTGCCGAAGTTGGGTTACTCTACGAGCTGTAGTGTCGAGGCCGCGGGTATGTCTCATACGAGGGGATTAGCGATCACGTCGGTCCTTGTAGAAGTGGCTCTATGCGCGCTGTTGGTTTTAGATTCAGGCTCCGTGCTGGCCCAAGCTCGCAGCGCAGTCCCGACGCAGGCAGATGCCCCGCCGACACTCGTCATTGGATTCATGGGCGGTTTTGTTCACAGCGACGATCTCCGACACTCGGAAGCTCAACTTGCCCAACATCTTGAGCAAAGCTATGGCGACCGCGTTACGGTTAAGATGTTCCAGAACCGACAAAGGGCCCAGGCCCATGAGGCCATCATCGATTGGCTCACGAGATTGGGCAACGCCGGATTCACGGCTGTGAGGTCACAACCTCAAGTTGTCCTGTTTGGGCATAGTTGGGGCGCGTCGGCCGTGGTCTATCTCTGTCGCGAATTGGAACGCGAGGGGATCCGAGTTTCGCTTACAGTCCAGGTTGACAGCGTTAGAAAACACGGCGAGGATGACGCGCTGATCCCGGCCAATGTCGTCGAGGCGGCCAACTTCTATCAGCCCAACGGTATTCTGCATGGCCAATCGGCGATCCGGGCCGCTGATCCCACTCGCACTACGATCCTGGGCAACTATCGTTTTGTGTATCAGCGCGAACCCGCTGCCTGCCGTGCATACCCCTGGCGCGACCGCTTCTTGTTCAAAGGCCACACTGCGATTGAATGCGATCCGCACGTTTGGTCACAGGTTGAGAACATAATTGAAAGCCGATTGCCCGTTACGCGTGCGCCTGAAGCTGCGGCCTACTCTGCTCCCATTGTCCCGTTTGCGCCCTAGATGCCATCCCAGGCCCTGAGCGCTAAACCTCCGAGCGCATCCCGGATTCGGTTTCGATAAATCAGAGCGCCGACCGTGAGATGCCCGCCGAAAACAAAGCGTCAGATACGCTGCTGGCGGTGCCGTTGATCGCCCTCATCCTAATTGCTGTTATTCGCTTGGTTGTTTGGCTTGCAAGAGTCTTCTAAGACTTTTCTTTCTTGCTTTCGTCCGGTTTTGCCGTAAGCGAGGCTATGATTGCCTGGGTAACTTCGATGCGCGGAAAGCTGATTCCAGCTATTGTTCTTTGCATCCTGCAAGTCGGTGACTTGCTATCAACCCGACTCGCCCTGGCTCATGGCGCGATCGAAACCAACGTGTTCGTAAGTTCCGTTGGACTCTATTCGGCCAAGCTGGCCTGCTTAGCGGTCGTCGCGCTTTTCGCCTGGCATACCCGCAGGCCGTCACGCATATGGGCCGTTTGCGCCTTCTATCTGATTGTCGTGAGCTGGAATCTTTCACTCTTGCAGCGCTGAGAGGCCTGCGGCTCGGGCCTTGCCTTTCCGGCTGCGCTCGTTCCACGCCATAATTCGGGTCCTCATCAGGCTGGGTTTGTGAACCCGCACGCCTGGTAGCCTCATGGCGCAAAGTAGCCGGAGATGTCCAGGATCAGTTGCGTGGCGCCCTGCGCCCATGCGTCTGTCTTGCCATTCAGGTTCGGTACAACGGCCATGTTCGACGTGATTGCGCCGTCCTTGGCATTGAGCGTTGAAACACCGGGCTGATTTTGCGTGTCGGGCCACAGCGTCAGGTAGTACAGCGCTCCCTGGGGGATCGCGGTCGCGTTGAAGACATATCCTTCCGAGGTCGCTGGTGGACTGCAGAAACTGCTCTCTACAAGCACCGTAAGCTCTCCCGAGAATGGCTGGCCATTGCCGATCTGCCTCGTATCGATGACACGACACGGGGTCAAAGCATAGAAGGACAAACCTCCTGACTGAGACGGAGCAAAGTATCCGTCGACATCCACTAGCAAGTCGGTGTCGTCAGTGGAGTAGGTCGCGATCGCACCGCCCGTGCCTGCTGGGACGATCGCCGCATTGGCGACATTCGTTCCCGTAGGATCGTTCAGCGTTGATACCAGCGGTTGAGTCTGTCCGACTGGCCACACCGACAGATAGCCTACGCGCGAACCCTTCGGCAGCACGGTGAAGTTCACTGAGTACGCCGCAGCGGCGCTGGGCAGGTTGCACGAGCTCTGCAGAACCGGGAAGTCACGTTCCTGGTGGCCTTGCAGGTACGGCCCGCCCAACGGTCCATTCGGATTGCGGGTATCAACTATGCGGCAGGGTGTCACCGGATAGAACGCCAGTGTCTGTCCGTTGCTGGGGACGAAGTACCCGTTGATGTCCAATAGGACGTTGGTTGTGTTGGTCACATAAACGCTGATCGCGCCATTGGGCGTGCCTGCCGGAATGATCACCGCATTGGCTTTGGTGCGACCATCGGGCGCGTTCAAAGTCGAGACCGTCGGCTGGCCTTCGCCGCTCGGCCAGATGGTCAGATAGGACAGTCTACCCATTGGCACGACTGTAAGATTCAGCGAGTAGGCCACCGCATTCGCGGGTATGCCGCAAGGGTTGTCGCTCTCGGAAAGCGGGAACGAGCGGAATTGATTGCCTGGAATCGGCGGCCCGCCGAAAGTTCCGGTCGGATTGCGAGTGTCAACGACCCTACACGGCGGCAGGGTCACGAACTGCAGGGCTTGCGGAACAGGGTTGATGATCTGGGTGAGCGTTCCGCTGCTGGGCGAGTAATTGCTGTCGCCGGAATAGGCGGCGACGATGATGTCGGTGCCGACAGGGAGCGACGAAGTGACGCACTGGGCGGTGCCTGAACTCAGCGACACGGCTGTGCAGCCCGAGATGCCCGTGCCGTTCGAGGTAAACCCGACCGTGCCTGTGGGCTGAGGCGGTCCCACCGGACCAACGGTTGCTGTCATGGTGACTTGCTGTCCGGCGATCGAAGGATTGGGCGTGCTCGTCACGGTGGTCGTGCTAGCGGGAAGCTCTACAACTTGCTGCACTGTGTTCGATGTGCTTCCGCTGAACCCCCCACCGCCCTGGTATACGGCAACGATGGAATGCGTACCCATTGTTAGAGCGGAGTAGTTCAGCACCGCGACGCCCGAGATGAGAGCGACCGTGCCAATCTGCGCGCCATCGCTGCTGAACACCATATTGCCCGTCGGAGTGCCGCTTTGCGCATGCACGGTCGCCGTCATCGCTACCGTCTGGTCAAGGTGCGAAGGGTTAGGCGCAGTGGTGAGCATTGTTGTGGTCGAGATCACCGGCGGCCCGGTCAATTCAAAGACAGTGCCCTCGTTGTTCGATCCGCCGATGTATGTCGTCCCATAGAAGTTGCCGTCGCTGGCCAGGAGCAGATCACTATAAGGATTGCTGCCGTCACCGCAATTGCAAAAGGCGTAGAGAGCGGTGGCTTGGCCGGCGGGACTGAGACGGTACACGGTGCCTCGGCCATACTGTCCGCTGCCTCCGGCCGTTCCGTAAAAATTGCCATCCGAAGCTTCGATCAGTCCCGATTCCGGCGAGGCTCCGGCCGAGCAACTCCGGTTGCAAAACGCGAAGACTACGGTGAAATTGCTGCCATCCGGCAAGATTTTGAAAACGGTGCCATCATCTCCGGCTCCGCCCAGATTGGTTGTGCCGTACAGATAACCGTCGCTGGCCAGCAGCAGCTTGCCGCGTGGATTCGTTCCGTCACTGGCACCGCCGAAGCTGTGCAGCACGGTATATGCGCCGGCGGGCGTTAGACGGAACACCGTTCCGTCATCGGAGGTACCGCCGCGGGTCGTAGTGCCGTAGAAATTGTGGTCTGCACCCTCCACCAGGCCTCCGAGAGGGTGTGCACCGTCCACGCAGTTGGTCTGCGAGCAGAATGTGTACAGCATCGCGAAGTTCGTGCCATTAGTGCTGATCCTGAACGCGTGGCCGTCATCACCGCCGCCATAGGCCACGCCGTAGAGATTGCCGTCGCTGGCGAGCAAGACCGGCGCGTAGATTACACCGCCGCCAGCTCCGGTGAGGACACTGAACGTCCACTGTGGCGTGATTTTGTAGACTACGCCAGGGTCAGGACCTGGGCCGCCGGATCGCGTTGTGCCATAGAGGTTACCGGCCGCGTCCTGCACCAGACCGCTTCCGGGATACTCGCCATCGGTCCCGACGAAATCGTGGATCAGCGTCAGCGTACCGTCGGGAGTCATCTTGAACACGACTCCGTAATTATCTCCGCCGCCCATTTCCGCGGTGCCATAGAAATTGCCGTCGGTTCCCTCAACAAGCGACTCACGGTAAGGGTTCATTCCGTCGGTCCCGCTGAAGTTGTGGAGAGTGGTGAGGGTCTGAGCGGTCGAGGGAAGCGCCATTGCTATGCAAAACAAACAAACGCAACATGCTTTGGCGAGCTTTAACTTCATCGACGACAGGTGATATGAAGCGCGCATCATTCCTCCCAGATTCGCTGCGCGCTTCGTAAAACCCTGTTGGCCAAGCGTAACGGGGTGGAACGCCGTTACCTCAGACGCAGCAACTGGATTGTCACTTGTGAGGGCCTGAAGTTGGTCAGTCTCAGGCGCAGCTGGATACAGGGTCTCCCGGTATTGGGTGAATTGTCCTAACGGAATTCTTAAGAACTCTAAAGAAGAGTGTTTCGGCTCGCTTTCTTTCCGCGCGAGAACGATTGCTCGCACGAAAGGCTTGTGCGAGAATGGCACCCCAATGTAGGTCTTGGAATCACCGCTCTGCCTTCATCATTCCCAGGCGTCTTGCGCAGCACGAAAGAACGGCAGCGTTTGCTATGGCTTTCAGTGTCAGTCAGACAGCTCCTTCCCCGCCCAGGGGACGCGTGTGGCGGTTCGGAGAATGTGAGTTCGATGAACTCAACTACCAACTGACCGTGCGGAATCAGGTCGTGGACATTGAGGGCAAACCCTTGGAGGTTCTGCGTCAGCTCTTGTTGCGAGCAGGAGAAGTGGTTCGCAAAGAGGAGTTGTTGGAAGCCGTCTGGCCTGGCGTTTTGGTTGTGGATGCTTCCTTGGCAACCGCCGTTTCCAAGCTGCGAAAAGCCTTGGACGATGACACGTTCATCAAAACCGTTCCCAAGCTGGGATACCGGTTCTGTGGTCCTGTACGCTGCTACGTCCCCGGCAAAGATACGAGTCCTCCGGCTGATAATCCGGCAGCAGTGCTCGCAAACGAACTTCCCCAACCGCATGGTTTGGAGGACGGGGCAAGCCGGTCACGAGCTTCGATGGCACGGCGCATTCTTGTTGGCGGGGTTGCGGCAATCCTACTCGTCGGGATTTTTATTGGACTCACATCCTTCCGGAGTTTCAACCGGACTGTGCCGATGGCGCGCGCCGTGGCGATCCTTCCGTTTCAGAACGTCGGGAAAAATTCCAGCTTTGAATACCTTCGCTCCGCGTTGCCTGATCAGGTTGCCAATAGCCTAAGCATGGCGCGTTCTCTCACGATACGCCCGGTGGCTGCCAGTGGCCGCTACGCAGATGCCTCGCTCGACTTGCATCAGGCTGGCCGTGAACTCGACGTTGATCGCATCGTCACCGGCCATTATGTTGTTGCGGGCGATCAGCTCCAGATCACGATGGAAACGGTTGATACGAATGAAAACCGCGTGCTCTGGCACGAGACAGTGAATGTTCCGGCGAACGATCTGTTGCAGTTGCAAGCGCAGGTCGCTGCAATCTCGACCGGTAATCTGGCTCGGAGTCTCGGAGTTACGGCTTTTGTCAACGAAACCACCCCGCCGCCTAGCAATGAAGAGGCGTATGAGCTTTACTTGCGAAGCTTGGCCCTCGATTGGGACCCCGCGCCAACCCGAAATGCTCTTGAACTGCTTCGCAAATCGGTGCTGCTCGACCCCTCTTATGGTCCGGCCTGGGGTCAACTCTCTCTCCGTTATTACAGCGCGTCGCGTTTTGGCGGTGGAGGGCCCGCTATGCTCCAGCTCTCGGACGCAGCTGCGGAGCGGCAGATGGCGCTCGAACCTGACTCTCCCGGACCGGTGGCGGAGTTGACCATTCACCGCACGGAGCGCGGAGACCTGGTGCAGGCGCACCAGCAGGCACGGGAGTTGATTCGTCGACGGCCCGACAATCCTAACAATCATCACGTCTTGAGCTATGTCTTGCGTTATGGCGGATCGTTGGAGGAAGCAGGACGCGAATGTGACATGGTGGTACTTCTGGCGACCAAAGTCGTTTGGGGTTCGTGCTCCACGACATTCATGGAACTCGGGAACTACCCGCGAGCGATGGATTTCGTGCGCAAAGACCTAAGCTCGGAGTGGTCGAAGGCTCATGCGATCGAGGTTCATCTTCGGGAGGGCAAGACCGAAGAAGCGATCAAGATTGGCGCGCCCAAGATTCCGCACTGGGATAGCTATAAGATGCTCCTGGCCTGCGCGCAAGGCGAGCCGTCATCGGAGATCAAGGCTCTGGCCCGCGGCGTTGAGGTCGACGACGATCCCGAAGTCAACTACTTCTTTGCCGGACATCTGGCTTATTGCGGACAGACAGAGGCTGCTTTGCGGATGCTGAAACTTGCGGTCGAGCGAAACTACTGCTCGTATCCCGCGATGGACAAGGATCCATTCTTTAACCAGCTGCGCACAAACCCCGACTTCAATCAGATCCGGCAGGCTGCGATCACGTGTCATGAAGACTTCGTTGCGAACCGCTTGCAAGCTCCGAAATCGAATATGGCGGAATTGAGCGACTGATCGAGATTCGGCCTGATGATACCCGGATTTCGCGGCTACGGACAAATCGGTGCAGCCTGGATCACATCGGATATGTACGTACCGTTGAACAACGAAGACTAGGTAAAATTCGGTCGTCATCTAAGGCTAATTCTCGCTACTCACGTTTGGTATGCATTGCTAGTCTCTCATCAATCACTGCCGCGAACTTGTAACTGCGGAGCGGCCCCTCTCTTCGATGTATGTGCGAACCTGCTCTAGCCGCCACAACCGGCAAGCGATAATTCGCGGTTTGGGGATCCGTAGTTCACTCGAGCCAGAAGACCCTCCGATCGGGGCTATAGCTCACTGTCAGCTCAACTGACGCTAGTCCCGCTTCATTTACAACCGAGTTCGGAGATAACGCTATGTCGCGCCACTATAGTTTTGTGCTCGTTGTGTCTTTATTCTGCTCCGTTGGTGGAATCGCTCTGGCACTGCCGGCCACAGCTCTTCCGCCCTCTGGACTTACGCAGGACAATCAGCAGTTGCCTACCAGTCCGGCCCGCTCACAGCACTTGGTGGTAATTATGGAGGAAAACCGCAGCATCAGCGAAGCTTCGCGATACATGCCCTACCTGAAATCGCTCGCCGACCAGTATGGTCAAGGCATGCAGGTTTATTCGGATTCGCACGGCTCGTGGCTTGCCTATGGCGAGTTGACTTCAGGACTGGCTCCCTTTAACGGCCAGGCAGATGGCGGACTGTGCACCGGCGATGGATGTACGCAGACGATTACGATTGACAACCTGATAAGACACTTCGCTGGCCAGGGAATCAGCTGGCGTGGCTACTTCCAAACGATGCCCCAAATTGGCTTTCTCGGATATCAATACGGGGAGTATGTGCGGCGGCACAATCCGTTCGCCTTCTATAGCGACGTCGTTAACAACCCTGCGGAACAGGACAACCTCTTTCCTGCCGATCCGTACATGTTGCAGGACATCGTAAACAACAATCTGGCAAACTTCACGTGGATCTCGCCGGACCTCGATCACGATGCGCACAACGGAAGCGATGATCAGCAGGCCCTGGCGGCCGCTGACACCTATCTGCAGACCTTCGTTCCGCAGCTATTGGCGTCGCCTCCGTTTCAACCCGGAGGGGATGGAGTGCTCGTTGTCACCTTTGATGAAGGCGAACTAAGTGGCGATAACGAATGCGGAACCGATCCCGACCCCAACAACTGTGGTGGGCATATTTGGCAGGTGGTGATCGGTCCGCAGGTGAAGCCGGAATATCAATCCAACACTCACTATAAGCAGGGCAGCCAACTGCGCATGTTCTGCGACCTGCTGGGCCTCAACAGTTGCCCTGGAGATGGCGCAACATCACCCTCCATGTCGGAGTTCTTCCAGGCCGGCACGTGCACGGCCACGCAGGACAAGACGGTGGCCATCTGCGATCCACCGGCGAACGGAAGTCTACCATCCCCGGTACAAATCGCAGCCGCTGCGAGAGACAACGAGCATACGATCACCGGGATGGTCGCGTATGCGAACGGTCAAGTCGTGGCACGGAGCAATGACTCGGCTCTGAACGCAAATGTTCCCCTGAATCCTGGGCAGTACAACCTGCTGGTACGCGCCTGGGATTCTACGGGATACTATTTCTCTTCGCAGGAAAACTTCACGGTCACGGCTTGCAACCCAACACAGGACACGACCGTCGTGATCTGCTCGCCGCGAGCGAGTGGCGATGTGGGATCACCGGTGCAGATCGCCGCCGCCGCCAAGGACAATGAACACCCCATCACTGGGATGGTAGCGTATGCCAATGGACAGATCGTGGCGCAAAGCAGTGGCTCAACGCTGAACGCCGGCGTGTCGCTGAACGCCGGCCAATACAACCTGGTGGTTCGTGCCTGGGATTCCACCGGCTACTACTTCTCCTCGCAGGAGAGTTTCACAGTGCGGTAAGACAGTTACGAATTTTGATCGATCCAGCGCGCGGGGAGACATCCTCACGCGCTGGGCCGTATTTTGGGCACCGAAGAGCTTCATGCATAGGCAGCGAAAATTCCCAGCGTTTGGAAACGTCACCGGTGCAGTTGTCACAGCTGCAATGTTTGCATTGACATTGTTGCTTTCAGTCCCTTGCACCGCGCAAGCGCACTTACCTTCAGACATTTGTCCCCGCCCCACTGAAGCAGCTGTCGTAACTAATCCTCCAGAGCTACGTAGTCACGACGGTATTCTGGAAGTTAGCCTGCACTTAAAGTACGAAGAGACGCAGGTCAGCCAGGGCCCTCCTCGTTATTGCTTTGTCACGGACGATGGGCAGGAGTCGCCCACGCTGCGAGTTCTTCCCGGCGATACGCTGATCGTTCACCTGCACAACGACTTGCCTTCAAGGCCTTCTGCCCCCGGTAATCAACATGCGATGGCTGCCCCGTCCAGCGGCGACGATTGCGGCGGGTCGGGCGCGATGAACGCCTCCACGACGAATCTTCACTTCCATGGCATGACCATTCCTCCCATCTGTCACCAGGATGATGTAATGCACACCGCAGTGCAGGCCGGCGAGTCGTTCGATTATCGCTTCACAATTCCGGCAGAAGAGGCTCCCGGACTGTATTGGTATCATCCTCATCCGCATGGATTCAGCGAGCGGCAGATCCAGGGTGGGGCATCCGGTGCGTTAATTGTCGATGGTCTTGAAACCCGATTTCCGTTCGTTTCTAAGCTGCCGGAACGAGTCATTTTCCTGCGCGACCAGCAGCGCATTGGGCCGGAAGCGCCAAGCGCCGCGGTCCCCAGTTGGGATCTGTCAGTTAACTTCGTTCCGATCGTCTACCCGCACCATGTTCCGGCGATCATTCCAATTGCTGCCAACGAAAGGCAGCTGTGGCGGGTTGCGAATGCCGGGGCCGATACAATTTACGATCTGCAGGTGCTGGCCGGTCAAATTGCTCAGCCATTGCAGGTTCTGGCTTTGGATGGCGTCCCGCTTCCGACGTCACAAACGCAGACCGAGGTTCTGCTTCCACCCGGCGCTCGGGCTGAATTTGTTGTCACCGGTCCGGCCAAGGGACAGGATGCGCGACTCATTACGAAGGCATGGGACACCGGACCCGCAGGCGATACTGACACGCAGCGAACCATCGCCAATCTCCTGCTGAACTCCGGGTACTCAACGGCTCCGCTGCGGCCGCCTGATCTGCAACGGCGAGAAATCGCAAGAACCTGCTGCAACTCTCACGCAGACACCGAGCCGGCGGTACAAAGACGCCTTTATTTCTCACAGCGCTCTTCCAACCCGCAGGACCCGGATAACTTCGTCGTGTACTTCATTACAGTCGAGGGCGAAACTCCGGCACCCTACAAGATGGGAATGCCTCCCAACATTGTCGTCCACCAGGGAGAAGTGGAGGAGTGGACGATCCAAAATCGCTCCGACGAAGATCACGTCTTTCATATTCATCAGATCCACTTTAAGGTGCTCAAAGTAAATGGCCGAGCGGTCACGGATCCTGCTATGCGGGACACCATCGATCTTCCTTACTGGAGCGGTAAAGGACCGTTCCCCAGCGTGACCTTACGGATGGATTTCAGCAATCCAAACACGGTAGGCACATTCTTGTATCACTGCCATATCCTGAAACACGAAGACATGGGCATGACGGGATCCGTCCAGGTGTTACCCCGCGCCGTCTCCCAAGAACCATGATGCCGACCTTGCGGTAATAATCCAGCAAATGTCTGAATAGCGCCGGTTTCGTTTCAGATGGGCTGCTCGCGCGGCGATGCTGACTGTTTCGACGAGGAAAGCCCAGGCTCAAGGTCCCACGCAGCCAATCTGTCAGCGGATAGATTTTCCTTATCCAATACCCGCACTCGTCATCAATTTGTCAGCAAAACTCGGCCGTTGTCAGCGCACAAAATCCAACGACAAGTGGTATATCTCGTTGCAAAGCTCTGATCCTGTTGCCTATTATTAACTTTCGGTAAGCGAGACCCCCGCCTTTTCGAGGTTCGATCGTGGAACGAGTTCTCATCGTGGAGGACCAATCGTCTGACGCACGTGTCGCGGCCGATTTAGTCGCTTCCTTAGGCGCCGCCAATGTGGAAGCGCGCACCTCCGCCAGCGCAGCCAAGGCCTATCTGCAGTCAGCCCTGGACGGCAAAGCTTCCTTGCCAGACGTCCTGATCGTGGACTTGGATCTTGGCTACGAGAGCGGATTCGAATTGCTGCGGTTCTGGCATGGCAGTCCCGATTTGGCCAAAGTCCGTTTAATCGTCTGGACCTGCATGGGGGAGGAACAGCAGGAGATTTGCCGGCTGTTCAAAGTGAGTGCCATCGTATCCAAGTCGGAAGGAGTCACCGCTCTGAAGCGGGCATTGGAAACCGGCAACTCATCCGCATCGTAAACTCCACTTTCCATCCGTCTCACGTCAAAAGCAAACCAAGGTCGCTCGGGGACTGCGTCAGGCTCACCTGCGGCATTGGATTACAATACCCAATTGCCGTTCTAACGCTGTATCTGGAGGCCTTCGATGAACAAGCTGGGGGAAATCATCTCCCAAAATGAGGAAACCATTCGCGCCGAGTGGCTGAAGCATATGACTGCAGCGGCTCAGCGCGCCGACCTCATGAGCAACGTAGAGTTGCAGGAGCAGAGCCGGTCGTTGCTGGATGCAATCAAACGCGGAGCCTCCTCCAGCCAGCCCGAAGACGTCTCCGGCCCGGCCTGGAGCGCCGCGCGGGAATCGCTGCAGGACCTTTCGGTGTCGCGTGCCCATCAGGGATTCACTCCCAGCGAGACGGCTACGTTTGTACTCTCTTTGAAGCAGCCGTTGTTCTCGCACATTCGACGCGAACTCTCCGGCGACCAGACTGCGATGTTCGAGACGCTCTGGACTTGCACTTCGTTGATTGACAAGCTGGCCCTGCTCACCGCCGAAGCCTATTTGGCGGCGAGAGAGGAACTCATTTCGCGCCAGCAGCAGGAATTGATGGAACTGTCCACGCCGGTGGTGAAGCTCTGGGACGGCATATTGGCGCTTCCAATCATTGGCACCCTGGATAGCGCGCGCACCCAGGTGGTGATGGAAGAGTTGCTGCAAACCGTGGTGGCAACGAATTCCAAGTTCGCCATCATCGACATCACCGGCGTTCCTACCGTAGATACGTTGGTGGCACAGCATCTCCTGAAGACCATCACGGCGGCGCGTCTTATGGGCGCCGAATGCATCATCAGCGGCGTCCGGCCGCAGATCGCGCAGACCATCGTTCATCTCGGCATCAATCTGGAAGACGTGATCACCAAGGCGAAGCTGGCGGACGCGTTCGCATTGGCATTGCACAAGAGCGGCAGGACCGTAGTACGTATCTCGGCGACCGCGGGCGGTGGAAACGCTGGGGCGATGACCGCGATGCGGAAGGACGGCTGAAATGGAGAGAATTCCGATCCTGCGCATGGGCCCGTTTCTGCTGATCACCATCCAGGTTGACATGCATGACAAGCTGGCCATGCAGTTGCAGGACGACGTTGCGCAGCGCATCTCGGACTGGGGCTCGGCGGGGGTGCTGATCGACATCTCTTCACTCGAGATTGTCGATTCTTTCATCGGTCGCATGCTGGCGAACATTGCTGCTATGTCACGGGTTTTAGGTGCGGACACAGTCGTCGTGGGCATGCAGCCGGCGGTCGCCATCACCCTGGTGGAACTCGGCATGTCGTTGCCGGGAGTTCGAACAGCTCTCAACGTGGAATCGGGAATGGAATTGCTTTACGGAACTCTAGGAACCTTTTTGGGTGCTCCGAATGACCGAAGTGAAGAGTGAGCAACTGCCGCTGCAAAGCTCCAGTGACGTCGTAGTCGCCCGTCAGCGGGTGCGGCAGTTCGCGACAGAGCTGCGCTTCAGTTTGGTCGACCAGACAAAGCTGGTGACTGCTGCCAGCGAACTGGCGCGCAACGCGCTGGACCATGGCCGCGGCGGCCAAATGCGCATCGAAGTTCTTAATGGCTTGGCCAGGACAGGCTTGAAGTTGACCTTCGAAGATAACGGCCCGGGCATTCCTGACATCGAAGTGGCATTGAAGGATGGTTATACCACCGGCTCCGGCATGGGACTGGGCTTGGGTGGCAGCAAACGCCTGGTCAATGAATTCTTCATCGAATCAAAAGTAGGGCAGGGCACCAAGGTCACGGTAGTGCGATGGAAATAGCTTCCACAGAACACGTTGCCATCACTGATTCGAGTTCCATCGGAGAGGCGAGGCGACGCGGCCTCCTGATGGCTCAAAAGCTCGGCTTCGACGAAGTTCGTTCCGGTGAGTTTGCTCTGCTTATAACCGAAGCTTCACGCAACGTTCTTGCCCACGCGCAGAACGGACATGCGATTCTGATGGGGCTAAAGAACTCGCATGGCTCGGTGGCGCGCATCCTGGCACTGGATAACGGACCCGGCATATCGGATGTGACTCGGGCGCTGAGTGACGGATATTCCACTGGTGGCACAATGGGTGCAGGCATGGGAGCGATGAAGCGCCTGGCTGCTGCGCTGGAGATCTTCACCAGCCAGAACGGGACCATCGTTTTGCTGGAAGTAAGATCAGCCGTCGCACAAAAAGGCCCACAGATTGCCGGCATGGCGATTCCGTATCCCGGAGAACGTTTGTGTGGGGACGCCTGGGCATGCCACCAGAGTTCGGAACGAAACACGATTTTGCTGGTCGACGGACTCGGGCATGGGCGACAGGCGGCCGAGGCCGCGGATGAAGCCATCGCTATTTTTCGTGAGCACGCGGAACGAACGCCAGGCGAAATTCTCGCTTACCTGCACGACGGATTGAAAAAAACGCGCGGAGCTGTTGCGGCGGTTGCTGACATTCGGACAGCCAAGCGGCTGCTCACCTACGCAGCTGTCGGCAATATTGCCGCCGTGCTACTGAGTAGGCAAAGCTCCAAGAGTCTGGTTTCGCACAATGGCACGCTGGGGGTGGCCTCACCTCGAATTCAGGAGTTTCAGGTTGATTGGCCCGAGGATGGCATCCTTATCCTCCACTCCGACGGGCTCACGTCGCGTTGGGATCTTTCAAGCTACGCCGGCCTGCTGTCCCGGCACGCCGCCATCATTGGAGGCGCACTTTTCCGCGATTATCGTCGGCAGCGCGATGATGCCAGCGTGGTTGTAATCAAAGCTGCAGCCTGAGCCATGCCTGAACCGCTTCTCACTATCGCCTTGCGGAATGAACGCGACGTCGTGCAGGCGCGCCAGCGGGCCCGCGAACTGGCTGCGCTTCTCGGCTTCGATAATCAAGACCAGATTCGTTTGGCGACTGCAACCTCGGAAATTGCGCGTAACGCCTTCCGTTATGCGCACGACGGCATGGTGGACTTCTCTCTGCAGCTCGAATTGCCGCAACAGGTTGAAGTGTCGATTCGAGACTCTGGGCCCGGTATCACCAACCTGCAGGAGATTTTGGCTGGTCGGTACCGTTCCAGCACCGGCATGGGGATGGGAATCCTGGGGACAAAACGCCTCATGGACGACTTCCAGTTGGAATCGGCGCCCACTGGGACTATCGCTCGACTCGTCAAGCACCTTCCGCGATCTCGCACGCCCCTGACTTCCCGCAATGCGAAAGAGTTGGCCCAGGAACTCCGAGCCACCGCTGTCGAGAGTCCATTCGCCGAAATCGAACGCCAGAATCAGGAGCTTTTCAAAACACTGCAGGAGCTTCGCGCGCGCCAGGAAGAGCTGATGCTGCTCAACCGTGAGTTGGAAGATACCAATCGCGGAGTAGTCGCGCTTTATGCCGAACTCGACGAGCGGGCCGACTACTTGCGGCGGGCGTCGGAACTGAAGACAAAGTTTCTCTCCAACGTTTCCCACGAGTTTCGCACGCCGCTGAATTCCATCATCTCGCTGGCGCGGCTCTTGATGGAAAAGCTGGACGGGGATCTGACGGCTGAACAGGAAAAACAGGTTCGCTACATCGAATCCTCGGCGCGTGATCTGCAGGAGATGGTGAACGATCTGCTCGATATCGCCAAGGTCGAAGCCGGAAAGATCAAGATTCGCGTCAAAGAGTTCGAGGTGAGGGAACTATTCAGCGCTCTCAAGGGCATGCTCAAACCGTTACTCGCCGATAACACGGCGGTCGAGCTGATCTTCGACGATCCGGTTGACCTTCCCCCCTTGCGGACCGATGAAGGCAAAGTTTCCCAGATCGTTCGCAACTTGATCTCTAACGCCATCAAGTTCACCCCGAAGGGAAGTGTCACCGTATGCGCCAAGCCGAGCGGCGAGAACCGTGTTGTTTTCGAGGTAGCGGATTCGGGCATCGGAATCGCTCCGGAGCATCACGACACTATCTTTCAAGAATTCAGCCAGGTGGAAAATCCGCTGCAGGAGCGGCATCGTGGCACCGGATTGGGATTGCCGCTCTGCCGCAACCTCGCTGCGCTGCTTGGCGGACGTTTGTGGCTGGAGAGCGAGTTGGGAGCCGGATCGCGATTTTTTGTCGAGATTCCAGCGGTGTATCTGGGAGAGGTAAGGGGCGCGTCAACAGCACTGCTTCCCAGTCCGGAATTTCATCGGGCGCCAGTACTTTTCCTTGAAGACAACCAGGAAACCGGTTTAGCCTTCGAAGCATTAGTGAGGAACTCGGAATTCCAGGCGATCGTCGCGAATGAGATTTCGCAGGCTCGGGCGTGGCTGGACCGGCACAATCCTGTGGCCATCGTCTCGGATGTGTACATCGGGGATGAAACATCGTATGAGTTTCTCGCCGATGTGCGGCGATCCGCACCCGGACTGCCGGTAATTGTCACCAGCGCTTTCGCCAATGCGGAGGAGGCCTTGGCGCAGGGGGCCGATGTGTTCCTTCCCAAGCCCCTGGAGCGGGAATCTCTTTTGCAAGAACTTCGCCGTCTGACATGCGGCGGAGGGACACGTCGGATACTTATTGTCGATGATAATGACGTCTCGCGATACATTCTGCGTGAACTTCTCGATCAACCCTGGCTCCGTCTGAGTGAGGCGAAAAATGGAGCTGAGGCGCTGCGCTCGATCTCGGAGTCGACACCGGACGCAGTGATCCTGGATTTACTCATGCCGGATATGAGCGGCCTGGAGGTCCTGCGGCGAGTGCGGCAGTCCTCAGAAACGAAAGATCTGCCCGTGCTTATCTACACATCAAAAACGTTGTCGGAAGACGAGAGAACGCAGTTAGCGTCTTTGCAGACTCCATTCCTGCGTAAGGAAGATGTCTCGGCGCGTTTGTCTCCACAACCATTTCTGAATTGGCTGGCCCGAGTGGGTCTCATGCCGGAAGCGAGCGCTTCGCAATCCCATGGCTGAGATTCGACACCGCATTCTGATTGTCGACGACAAGGAACAGAATCGCTACATCTTAAGCCGATTGCTTCAACGAGCCGGCTATGAGTGCGATCAGGCCGCTACCGGCCGGGAAGCGCTGGAAAAGATCGCTTCTGTTCCGGACGTAGCCATCGTCGACGTTCACCTCCCCGACGTATCAGGCTTCAGCCTCTGTCAAAAGATCAAGGCCGATGGGCATACGGCGCAGGTGTCGGTGTTGCAGATCTCCGCTTCATTCGTCTCACCGGAGGATAAGGCCCAGGCTTTGGAAGCCGGTGCCGACGGTTATCTTACGCATCCCATCGACGGCGTCGTTCTGATCGCTACCGTACGTTCACTCATCAGGCTCCGCGAAGCCGAGGTGCTGGCGCGCGAAGCTGCCGGCCAGTGGCAGTCGACCTTCGATGCTCTTTCGGAGGGGCTGGCCTTTGTCGATATGAGTGGGAAAATCGCCCGCTTCAATCATGCTTTCGCGGCCATCTGCGATCACCACGCAAGTTGCAAGGTGGACGCAGACGCTTTCGAACTATTACAGGCGATTGTGGGAACCGACAAGCCGTTGCGCTATACCGGAGAGGGTCGATATAGCGCCGACTTTGTCGTGGACAGAAGGACCGTACGCATCACCGTCGACCGCGTGAAGGTCCGTGGCGATGAGATCGGCAGAGTCGTGGTGTTGGCGGACATCACAGATCGTAGGGTCGCCGAGTACGCATTACGTACCGCGGAAAAGCTGGCTGCCACCGGCAAACTTGCCCACGCGATCGCACATGAGATTAACAATCCTCTTGAAGCGTTGACAAATCTGCTGTACCTCGCAGGCTCAGTCGAGCGCACAAGCGATTTTCGTGATTATCTGGCGAAGGCCGAGATAGAGCTTAAGCGCATCACGCGAATTACCAGACAATCGCTCTCGTTCCATCGCGATACGCAACATCCTGTTCGGATCGATGTAGGCACACTGGTCGGCGAAGTGGTCGATCTTTACCGGCAGGCGGCTGCCGCACGGAAGGTCCGTATCGCATTCGAACAGCAGTCCCCGCTTGCAATCCATGGATTTCCCGGCCAGCTTGCGCAAGTCTTCGGCAATCTCTTACGGAACGCGACCGACGCCGCGCCGGCAAACTCTGAAGTGTGCGTTCGCGTTCGTTCCGCACATCGTGCCGGCCGTGAGGGTACGCGGATAACCATTCATGACAAGGGATCAGGAATACCGGTAAGCGTGCAGCAACAAATGTATGATCCGTTCTTCACGACTAAAGAACTAAGAGGATCGGGCCTGGGGCTGTGGGTCTCGAAGACACTGGTCATCAGACACAGCGGGACCATCCGCTTTCGCTCTTCAACCCGCGAGGGAGCGAGCGGAACGACCTTCGAAGTATTCTTGCCTGTGAAAGGGTTGAATCCCGCCTCCGAGTAAATGCCGGTGCTGCCTCAGGTTGAGGTTCGCATTTCCTGATATAGCAGAATGCGCTATAAGAGAAGCGTGAACGCTAGCACTTCAGGATCTCCCCTAAAGACAGCTTTGATTACCGGTGCCTCCAGTGGCATCGGGCTGGAACTGGCGCGGCTGTTTGCTGCCGACCACTACAATCTGGTGCTGGTGGCCCGCAATCGAGCCGCCCTGCAACAGCTCGGAGAAGAGTTGCAGGGGCAGCACGGCGTCGCGGTGCGGATCTCGCCCAAAGACCTTGCTCATCCCGCTTCTCCAGTTGAACTGTTTAATGAATTGCAGGAAGCGGGCATAGCCATTGACGCGCTGGTGAACAACGCGGGCTTCGGCGGGAGCGGCCCGTTTGTGCAGACGGACTGGCACCACGAAGCCGAGATGATCCAGGTCAACATCATCGCCCTCACCCATCTGACCAAGTTGTTTTTGCCGCAGATCGTCACACGCAAAGGGAAACTGCTGAACGTCGGCAGCGTCGCCGCCTTCCTCCCCGGACCGTACACGGCAATCTATTATGCGAGTAAGGCGTATGTGCTGCACTTCAGCGAGGCTCTCGCCGAAGAGTTGAGTGGGGACGGCGTGCTGGTGTCGTGTCTGTCGCCGGGACCGGTGGAAACCGGATTCCAGAAGCGCGCGCATTCGGGCGGAAGCAGCCGCGCCAACGCGCCGCTATATCTGGACGTGAAAGACGTAGCGCGCGCCGGCTACGACGGAATGAATCAAGGCAAGCGCATCGTTATTCCCGGTTGGAAGAATCGCGCGTTGACCGAACTGCTGCGCTTGTTTCCGCGCAACACGGTCACCAGAGCAGTCGGCCGCATGTACAAGAGCAAGAAAG
>DATHQX010000220.1:0-15150 GCA_035482295.1 Verrucomicrobiia bacterium | reverse complement strand
GCGCTTCTCGTCTTCCAGCCGCTGCAGCAGCCCGGTCAGTTCCGTGATGTCGCGGGCGACGGCGGCGATGTAGGTTTCCTTCTCGCCGATGGCGCGTTCCAGCTCCGTCATCTGAATGAGCACATCGCGCAGTTCGCGCTTCATCGAGAGCGGTCCCTGGCTGCGCTGCTTGCCGCCGGTGACGGTGACGTTGTGGAAGCATTCGCCCGACTGCGACAGGAAGAACGCGTCGGGATTTTCCAGCGCCAGATTGCGGCCTACCTCGGGGTCGGGAACGATATAGCCGTTGCCGAGCTTGGGCAGGATGACTTCCAGCGACTTGCCGAATCCGTCGAGTACGCGAATGCAATTCTTCAACGGCACCACGGCGTCGCTATGCGTGACGTGATTTGCGACCTCGTCGAACTCGAAGGAGAATCTTGCCTGAGAGTCTTCCGGATGAACCAGGAAGGTCGCGCGGCCATCGACGTCGGTGCGCAGCAGGCGCAGACCTTCGTCGGCGGCGTCCCACGATTTCACCACGATGTAGTTCAGCTCGTCGCGCAGGAAGTCGTCGACCACGTGCTCGTAGCGGCCCTCGACTTCGAGGAAGTCGGCGAGAACCCCGGCCGGAGCGCGTCCGCCTTGCAGCGAGCCCGAGGTAAACAGCTTGCGCACGGACTCCGTCGCGTAGCCGTGCTCGGCAATTACGCCTTCGAGTGAACCCTTCTTGCCCATCAGCGTGGCGTACTGGCCGCGCAGGGAATCGAGATGCCGCTTGGCGTCGGTCTCGGCCGCGCGCTTGCCTTCCAGTTGCTGACGCGTGTCGCTGATCTGCGACGTCAGCGCTGCGACCCGCTGCGAAGCCGTCTCGAACTCCAGGCCAAGCTGCCCGCGCTGCCCGCCAAAGCTTTCCAGTTGCTGATTGGCTGAGGCCGTCTCGTCGAGCAGACGCTTGGTCTCGCGATCGAGCGCGACGATGCGCTCTTCGGCCTGGGTGATGCGATTGCGTACGCCCGATGCTGCCGAAACGGCTTGCAGTATCGCGTTGCGCCGCTCTTCCTGGTGGCGCTCGACTTCGACCAGCGACGATGCTGCCGCCGAAGCTTCCTGCTGGCGCTCCTGCAGCTCCTGCTGCGCATTGGCCACGTCGGCATTGGCCGACTCCAGAGTCGCGCGATCGGTTTGCAGCTCTTCCTGTAGCTTGGCCAGGCGCTCATCGGTATTCGTGATCTCGGCTTGCGCTCCGGCAGAACGCGCATCGAGTTCTGCGCAGCGCTCTTCGTTAGTACGACGGCGCGCGGCGGCGCGGTCCAGGTCAAGCGCCAGAGTGTTCAGCTTCTCGCGGTTCTCCTGACCTTCGCGCTCGATGGCGTAGCCGCGCTGCGTGCGCTCGCCGTGCTCGCCTTCCATCTGCTGCACGGCTTCGGTCTTGGCGTGAATCTCTTCGGCGATCTCGTTGAGTTGCTGCTCCAGCGCAGCGGCCTCGGCTTCCAGTTGCGCGAACTTGCTGGCCAGCACGATGCGCAGCTTGTCGCGCATCTCGTCGCGCAGCTTAGCGTAGCGCTCGGCCTTCGAGGCTTGCCGTTTCAGCGAATTCATCTGCCGCGTGACTTCATCGAAGATGTCGTTGATGCGCGACAGGTTCAGCTTGGCATCTTCCAGCCGCGCTTCCGCCAGCCGCTTGCGCGCCTTGTACTTGGTGATGCCGGCGGCTTCTTCGATGATGGCGCGGCGATCCGTCGGCTTGCTGCTGAGAATCTGCCCAATGCGGCCCTGCTCGATGATGGCGTAGGACTCCGGCCCAAGGCCGGTGCCCATAAAGATGTCCTGAATGTCGCGCAGACGGCAGAGCTTGCCGTTCAGCAGGTACTCGCTTTCGCCGGAGCGGAACAGGCGGCGCGTGATCTGAATTTCGCCGGCTTTGAAGGTGCGCTTGAATTTGCGGCGGCGAATTTTCAGTACAACTTGCGGGCCAGCGGTCTGGGTCGCGTCAAGTGCCTCCCCGGGCCGAACCGCAGATCCTTCGCTTCGCTCAGGATGACAATCTTGTGGGTGAGACAGTGTGTCCTGAGGACCAGCAGCGACAGACTCAGCAATGGGGGAACCAGCGGCGGCTCCGGCCACACCCTCCTCATCACTCTGTCCCGGTCTCACCTCTTCGGAGTAGCGCTCGACATCGGCGGCGCGGTCGGCACGCAGCGCAGACTCGTCCCAGTCGTCGGGCATGTCGTCCTGGATATCGATCTCAGGTTCGTTGACGTCGCCATAGACATCGGGATCAACCAGCGTGAGGGAAACCTCGGCCATGCCGGTGGGCTTGCGGTCGCGCGTGCCGGCGAAGATGACGTCCTGCATGTGGACGCCGCGCAACAGTCGCGCCGACTGCTCGCCCAGCACCCACGAAATCGCGTCGGAAATATTCGATTTGCCGCACCCGTTGGGACCTACGATGGCCGCGATGCCGTCGCCCTGAAAGCGAAGGTCGGTACGGTCGCAGAATGACTTGAACCCGAGGATTTGCAGCTTTTTCAGTTTCAGCAAGCGAACTCCTTAACTAGCCGGCGCAGGACGATTGAGTTGGCTGCCCTGGTTTTCCCCGCGTCAGACGAGCGTCTGTAACCCACGGATTTTCCTAAGACAAGCCAACTTTACGTCCGAAAAACAGGAGGGTCAAGATGCAAAACACAACATCTTGGGGCCCTTCTGTGCAAAACGCAGCATATTGCACCGTGCTTGCAGCATTTGCTCAAAGAATTACTTCGGTGAGGAATGACTGCCAGGCGGGAACAGCACCAGAGTGAGTGCAATTGTAGAAGCCGGAGCGTGCCCGTTCAAGGGCCTCAAGGCGGGGAGTACCCGCGCAATTACCGCCGCGCCGTCGCGGGAATCCAGTTCGGAGCCGCCCTCACCAGCCAGGCGTTGACCAGGATCGAGAGCAGCGAAGCCGCTAGCGTCGCGGAGTAGAACTCATCGCCGACCAGCCCGTTGCTGTGTGCGGCTTGTACCAGGATGAACGAGAACTCGCCGATCTGGGTCAGGCCCACACCGGTGAGCGCCGCCGTGCGGAATGGATAGCCGAAGAGTTTGACCACACCGGTCCACACCAGGAACTTGCCGACGACCACCAGCAGCAAAACGACCAGCAGTAGCACAGGGTGACGCAGGATCTCGCGCGGGTTAATCAGGATGCCGACAGTGACGAAGAAGAGCGCGACAAAGGCGTCGCGTAGCGGCAGCAACTGGTCGAGAGCGCGATGCGCGTAGTCGGAAGCGCTGATGATGAGGCCGGCGGCGAACGCACCCAGCGCCAGCGACAGGCCGACGGCTTCGGTCAGCGCAGCCGTGCCCAGGCAGATGGCGAGGATGATCAGCAGGAAGAGCTCTTTGTTTTCCGAGCGCGCCACGCTGGCCAGCGAGCGCGGGATGAGATAGACAGCGAGAAATCCGATAGGCGCCAGAATCAGAACAGCCTTGCCGAGCGCGATTCCGATGGCCAGCAGATGGTGCGGCGACAGGCTGACCATCGCCGGCATCAGGATGGTGAGCACCACGACCACCAGGTCTTCCACCAGGGTGATGCCGATCATCACCTTGCCGTGCGGCGACGACAGCTGTCCGCTGTCCATCAGCAGCCGCGAGAGCACCATGGTACTGGCGACGGAGATGACCATGCCCATCACCAGACCGCAGCTGGCGCCCCAACCCATCAGCAGACCCACGCCTTCGCCCAGCAGCGACAGCAACACCACGCCCAGCGGGCCGCCGATGAGCGACACCCACTTCACCTCCAGCAGTTCGTGTATAGAGAACTCCAGGCCGATGGAGAACATGAGGAAGACCACGCCAACCTCGGCGATGATCTGGAAGGTATGGGTCTCGCTGACGCGCGGGCCTAGCGTGTAAGGGCTGATGGCGATGCCGGCCAGCACGTATCCCAGAATGAGCGGCTGGCGGAGACGCCAGGCCAGCGCTCCGCCGAGGATGGCGGCGATGAAAACGTATGACAACTCTTTGAAGATTGCAGAGTGGGCGTCCATAGAGGATCAGGCTATGGTAGCCGAAGTCGGGCGCTTGGAGTTTTCAGTTTCGAGAAGTTCAATCTTCGGGAATGAACACGGGCGGCCGAGGTCTCGTGGTGTTCGAGACCTGGTTACGAGAATTAAGAATCGAGACTTCGACTAATGACCGCCTCAGCATCGCCCAGGTCTCGAACACCGCGAGACCTGGGGCACCCGGCACACGGAGGTTTTCGTAGGTGTGGGAAGACAGGGACGTGACTCGAATGTCCTTCCTCCCACTCCTTCGAAAATCACGAATGAGTGGGGCACCCAACATTTGATTTTGAGTTTCCGGTTTTCGACAACACCTAAGGGCACCCGGTGTCCATGGGTGACCGAGGGGCGGTCATCGGATACCATTGCTTCTTTCGATCGATCAAGAGGAGTGAAAACGAGTGCTGCGCTACCCAGTCCTTCTCTTTATCCCGACATTTCTGTGCCTGTGGCTGGCGGCGCAGGCGGGGATTGCTTTTCGCAAGCGCCGCCCGCTGAGCGATGACGAGCGGGAAGATTTCGGCGTGGTGCAAAGCGCGACGCTCACGCTACTGGCCTTGATCATCGGCTTCAGTTTCTCGATGGCTATCAGCCGTTATGATCAGCGCAAGAATTACGAAGAGCAGGAAGCCAACGCGATCGGCACGGAGTACGTGCGTGCGGGTCTTCTGCCTCCGGCGGTAGGCGACACCGTGCGCTCCCAGCTGCGAAAGTATATCGAGTTGCGTATTCGGTTTTATCGTACGCGTGACGAGGATGAGCTTGAGCAGATCGATAAAGACACGAGTCAGCTGCAAAGCCAGATGTGGGCCACGGTTCAGAGTGCGGGATTGCAGCAACCAAATCCGGTGACCACGCTGGCCGTTGCCGGCATGAACGATGTGCTGAACTCGCAGGGATACACGCAGGCTGCATGGTGGAACCAAATTCCGGGTTCGGCGTGGGGCTTTCTGGTGCTTACCGCGATCTGCTGCAATGTGCTGGTCGGCTATGGCAGCCGGCGCGATCACGTCGCCAAGCTGCTCATTGTTTTGCCGCTGGTAATTTCAGTCTCGTTCTTCCTGATCGCCGATATCGATACCCCGCGAAAAGGGCTCATCCACGTTTCTCCGCAGAATCTCCTGAGTGTGCAGCAGTCGCTGCCCGGCAAATGACTGAATGCGTGAGGCAATGGAACAACAATTTGCGAAGATTTGTATCAGGGCACGACTTTAGTCGTGCCGTCAGGTTGGATCGAGGAATCGGCTTCAGCCGCTGCGAGCGGTTTACGGGGCTGAAGCCCGGGGGAGAGATGGGCCGGTACCGGCACGTCTGAAGACGTGCCCTGATACACGGCAATTCGGACTGCAAGGCAATTCAGGCCGTACGCTCAGCCCTACATCTTCATCGGCTCATCCGGAGCGTTGGATTCCATGTGCATCTGCAGTCCACCCCAGACTTCGTTTGGGTCGGGCGCATTGGGATAAACGTGCGTCATCCAGCCGAAGACCACGGGAATCCACAGCCCATGCGCCTGCTGGCAGGCGTCCTCAGTGTGGATACTGCCCAGTATGCCGAACTTCGCGTTCGGCCCAAACTGCTCGTCCAGAGGCAGGTTGCGAGGGGCGCCGCAGAAGTCTACATGCCGATGCCAAACCCCCACGCTGAGCGGCAGGATTGCGTTGAGCTGTTCGGCGGTGGCGTTTTGCGGCGCGGTGTACATCACGCCAACAGCCTTCATGCCTTCAGGAGTGCGCTTGTACAGCAGCGACGTCGGATGCTCGTAGTTCATGTGCACCCGATCCTCGCGGCCGTAGCGATTGTTGGTGTAGTGAACCTCTTCGCCCATGCGGCCGGTAGGATGGAACGGCTTGTAGCCGTCGTCGAGAGCGGTGTTGACGTCGGAATAGTGATTGATCGCGTTGCGCGCGCCGACCAGGATGTCCTTGGCGCGTTGCTGGTCTCCGGGCTGGGCAGCGCCCTTCACAGAGACTTGCATGTGGTTGCCCATCTTCATCGAGGGCACAGGCGTCTGGTCGGTTGTACCGCCGTAGTAGTGCAGCAATAGCTCCCAGAAAGGATACTGTTGCGCCCTTACCGGAGTGAACGCCCCGACCAGCAGTACAACCAGCACGATCATCAGCCGCTTCATGACGACCTCCATTGTCCCAATGAGTGTCTGCCGGGTTTACGTTTGACCGGACAACATAGTTTCAGACGTACACGGGTGCCCCGGGTCTCGCGGTTTCGAGACCTGGGAGAACGCGAAGTGGTTGGTGCCAACGGGTGCGACACCCAACGCGGTTCTCGTTGTGGGGAAGGTCAGAAACGCGATTCCTGCTGTCCCCCTCCCACTCATTCGAACCCTCGAATGAGTGGGGCTCCCTATGTTCTGGATCCATAATCGAAATCCGAGTCAGGGAATAGTCCAAAACCACCGCTGTTGAATTCCTCCAAAAACCGCCCGCCGTTCCACGATACTTCTTCTTGTCTCCTGGCTGGCACGCGGAGCATCATAATGTCACAGAAGACTGTGACGTGAATCGAGCAGTCTCTCCGATGTACACGCCAGCGTCGTCTCTTCCGAGTCGTCTATGAGTCGCGGAATCAGCGTTCGCAATCCGAAGACAACGTTTGGTGGCGGAGGCCGTCCCCCCGCGGAGAACTGGCCCGGCGGCGGGAGCGGAGGCGGCGGCCGTGGCGGCGACAATCAGCCCAGCTACAACGAGCGGCTGCGACGCTATCGCATGGTCCTGATCATGCTGATGTCGTCGGTGGTGATGCTGTTCGTCTCATTCACCACCGTCTATGTGGTGCGCAAGGCGGGCGAGACCTGGGACCCGGCACGCAACAACTACGTCACGAACTGGGTGCCGCTGGCGCTGCCATTGCAGATCCTGCTTCTCAACACATTTGTTCTTCTGGTGAGCAGCACCACACTGGAGATCGCGCGCCGCCGCGCCGCCGAAGACGTGGCCCTGGCGCCGATCGCCGATATTCCCGGTATTCGGGTCGACAAGAATCACGCGCTGCCCTGGCTATGGGCGACGATCTTGCTGGGCGCAGGCTTCCTCACCGGACAGGTTTATGCCTGGCGCATGCTGCAGCGGATGAATCCCACCTTCGCCACCAACACCAGCATCTCGCTGTTCTTCATCGTGACCGGCGTGCACGCTGTGCACCTCCTGGGCGGGCTAATCGCGCTGCTGTACGCAGGCATCAGCAATCTGTTTCGCCGCCCGCCGGAGACGCGCCGCATCATCCTCGATGTGACCGCCTGGTATTGGCATTTCATGGGCGTGCTGTGGCTGTATATCCTCGGGCTCTTGTACTTCGCGCGATAGGAAATTGCAGTGAGCCGTGGGCTGTGCGCTAAGGCGCATTGTTTTCATTTCATCACCATCGCACTTCTCAGCGATCTTCCTACGGATTGTCATCCCGAGCGGAGCGAAGCGGAGTCGAGGGACCTGCGGTTCGCGCGCCGCGGATGGTGTCTAGCCGACAGCAGGTCCTTCGACTGCGCGTCCGCCCGCCGCAAAGGCAGCGGCGGAAACGCAAAGGCGCGGACGCTCCCTCAGGATGATAAAACCAAGACAACACCTTACGGCACGACTGAAGTAGTGCTCTGACACAAAGCAGGACCCTCCCTGCCTCGGTGGTGAAGTCACCCCCGCAAACCTCGCCAAATTCCCAACCCATTCATTCCAAGCCAAATCCAGCTCTTGACATCGCAAATTGCAATATTATAACTGCAAATCGTAATATGAAACTGGGAGAGAAACTTCGCTACCTGCGGCTGGTCGAAGGCACGCTTCGCGGCATGGACCGCGAGATGACCCAGCAGGATCTGGTTCGCGCGCTCAAGAAGGAATTGGGTGCGGGGCTGAGCCAGTCGTATCTGTCGCAGATCGAGAGCGGCGCGCGGCCGCATCTGACCAACGCCTCGCGCATGCTGCTGGCGCGGTTTTTCAAGGTTCATCCTGGTTATCTGGTCGACGATCCCGAGGGTTACCACACGGAGTTGACCAGCGATCTGCGCGCCACCGAAGACCGGCTCGACCTGTGGCTGATCAACGGGGCGGAGCAGTCGGCGAACGATCCCGAACTGCATCACGCGTTGGTGCAAGTGGCCAAGCACAAAGATAGCCGTAAGGCGCTGGTGCTGCTGGGCGCGATATTGGAGACGCCGGAGCTGGTGGAGCGATTGACGGAAGTCTTGAAGCCGGCGGCAGCGGAGCTGGCGAACGGCCGGCTTGGCCGCAACGGTAAGAAGCAGGCGGAGTGAGTTTATGAGCGGGCTGGAAATTTTCTTCCTTGTTTGCTTTCTGGTGGGCGTGACGCTTAGCGTGCTGTCGTTCGTGGGCGGAACCTGGCATCTGCCGCACTTTCACGTGCATGTCCCGCATGTTCATCTGCCGCAAGGCCATGCGATGCTGCATGCCGGGGGCGCTCCCCATGCAGCAGGGAGTGGAGGGCAGCACGGCGCCGAGATGCCCGTCGTGAACTTCGCCACGCTGACTGCGTTCTTGGCGTGGTTCGGAGGAGCAGGTTACCTGTTGATGCGCTATTCGACGCTGCTTGTGAGCGTCATCCTGGTGATCTCGACCGGCGTCGGATTGGCGGGCGCTGCGATAGTTTTCTTTTTCATCGCCAAGCTGCTGTTGAAGCATGACCGCGAACTCGATCCTGCCGACTATGAGCGCGTCGGTGTGCTGGCGCGCGTGATCAGCACGATTCGCGAAGGCGGCACAGGCGAGATCATTTTTTCTCAGGAGGGCGCCCGCAACACCTGCGGCGCACGAAGCGACACAGGAGAATCGCTGGCACGCGATACCGAAGTCATCATTACCCGCTATGAGAAGGGAATTGCGTACGTACGGCGCTGGGACGAGATGGCAGGAAAGGCTGCGAGCGGGAGCTAGTAATCAGCACTCAACATTCAACGGTGAACGATAGGGCCGTGAGTCAACCACATCAATTCGTCATTCGCTGAATGCTGACTGCTGAATGCTAGCGGCTACTTTGACAAAGCGGCTAGTCGATTCAAGGAGAGGCTTATGCCCCACATACCAACTGATGCATTGATGATTGCCGCCCTGGCGGTGATCGCCATCTTTCTGCTGATGGCCATGTTCGCCCGGCTTTATCGCAAGGCTGGACCGAACGAGGCGCTCGTCGTCTACGGTCTTCGGGGACCACGAGTCATCAAGGGTCACGGCACCATCATCCTGCCGATGGTGGAGAATTGCCGCGAACTCTCGCTGGAGCTGATGTCGTTTGACGTCGCGCCCCAACAGGATCTCTACACCAAGCAGGGCGTCGCTGTAACCGTCGAAGCGGTCGCTCAGATCAAGGTGAAGTCCGATCCTGAATCGATCATGACGGCTGCCGAGCAGTTTCTGACCAAGACGCCACCCGATCGCGAGGCGCTGATCCGCCTGGTGATGGAAGGCCACCTGCGCGGCATCATCGGCCAGCTCACGGTGGAAGAGATCGTGAAGCAGCCGGAGATGGTGGCCGACCGCATGCGCACCACCTGCGCCGACGACATGAACAAGATGGGCCTGGAAGTGATTTCGTTCACCATCAAGGAAGTTCGCGACAAGAACGAGTACATCACCAACATGGGCCGGCCTGACATTGCGCGCATCAAGCGCGACGCCGATGTGGCCACCGCCGAAGCCGATCGCGATACCGCCATCAAACGCGCCATCGCACTGCGCGAATCGGCGACCGCCAAAGCGCAAGCCGATCAGGAGCGCGTCGCCGCCGAGACGGCATCGCTGGCCCGCCAGGCTGAGGCGCAACGCGATCTCGAAGTGAAGAAGGCGACATATGCCGAGCTGGTAAAGCGCCAGCAAGCGCAGGCCGACAAAGCCTACGAGATTCAGACCAACGTGATGCAACAGCAGGTCATCGCTGAGTCGGTAAAGGTGCAGCAGGTCGAGAAAGAGGCGCAGATCAAGGTGCAAGAGGCCGAGATCAGCCGCCGCGAGAAGGAGTTGATTGCCACGGTATTGAAGGGTGCCGAGATCGAGCGTCAGCGCATTGAGACGCTGGCGAATGCCGAGAAGTCGCGCACGACGGTGGAAGCCGAAGGCCGCGCCAGTGCGATTCGCGCCCAGGGCGAAGCCGAAGCCGAGATCATCTTCAAGAAGGGCGACGCCGAGGCTCGTGCCATGAACGTGAAGGCCGAGGCCTTCCAGGAGTACAACCAGGCTGCTGTCGTCGACAAACTGATCACCGGCTTGCCGGAGATCGTGAAGGCGCTGGCCAGCCCCTTGTCGAACGTGGATAAGATCACCATCGTGTCTACGGGAAACGGGAACTCGGCGGGCATGCACAAGATCACCGGCGACATTACCGAGATGGCGGCGCAGGTGCCGGCGCTGTTCGAAGCGCTGTCGGGCATGCAGATGTCGGACTTGCTGGGCAAGATCCGGACGATCGGCGACAAGTCGCCGAAGCCGGATAATCTACCGCCGGCCGATGACGAGAAGGCGAAAGCTGCGGGTGCAGGGAAGTAGGCGGGGTTCGTGATCCCACTCATCCGAAAATCGCGAATGAGTGGGGCTCCCCCGAAACAGTGAGCAACGAGTTTCCAAGGTTTGTAGCAGGGCACGACTTCAGTTGTGCCGAAGCGGGTCTGAAATCGTTAAGGGGCTTTCGCCCCTCAGGATGTGAGTATGTTATCCGAGAACGACAGTACGCACTTGTTGGCGAACCTGGGCCTGATCGGAACATTGGTGGGAGTGGTCGTCCGCTTCATCACCCACTCCAGCATCGCGGTTCTGGTCGGCGCGGTTGGAGGATTGCTCGTCGCCTGTCTGCTGGCTGCGGTACGCGGTGAGCCGGTTTGATTTTGAAGGATCGAGGTCCCACTCACTCGAATGAGTGGGGCACCCGAAAGTTTGCAGATTTAGCTGAGAGCTGACGGTTGAGAGCCGGCAGTCGAAAGGGAGTTGGTTATGGCACTACTTGATCGAGTTGCAACGCTGGTACGGGCAAACCTGAACGATCTAGTCGATCGCGCGGAGAATCCCGAAAAGATGCTCAAGCAGGTGATCCTCGACATGGAGAACCAGTTCATCCAGGTAAAGACGCAGGTGGCGATTGCGCTCGCCGATCTGCATCTGCTTGAGAAAAAAAAGAAGGACAACGCCGAGAAGCATACCGACTGGATGCGCAAAGCGGAGCTAGCCGTGGACAAGAAGGATGACGAGTTGGCGCGCGCCGCGCTGGAGCGCGCGATGAGTTTTCAGCAGCTGGCCGAAAGTTTCGATCAGCAAATCACCGATCAGCAGGCGCAGGTCGAGGCGCTGAAGGCCGCGCTGAAAAGGTTGGAGCTGAAGCTGTCGGAGGCGAAGGCGAAGGCCGATCTGCTGATCGCGCAGCATCGCCGCTCGCGCGCCGTGAACCGCGCCGCAGACGCGCAGCTCACGCCTGCGGGCGAGAATCGCACCTTTGATCGCATGCGGACGAAGGTCGCGCGCGAGGAGGCGTTGGGCCAGGCCAAGCACGAGATTCTGGGCGACGACATCGACGGCCGGCTGCACGCGCTGGAGCAGGAGCAGAAGATCGACGCGCTGCTGGACGAGATCAAGGCGAAGAAGCGGCTGACCGCTTGAGCATGGTGACAAGTTCGCAGTTAGTGACGAACGGGTGGAGCACGCCTTCAGGCGTGCATGCACCCGTCAAAAAGGCACGGCTTCAGCCGCTGAGGTAATCTGCCGTCGGCTGAAGCCGACTCTGGATGTCATTCTGCTCGGCGTGGAATGCACGCCTGAAGGCGTGCTCCACCTCCGAGCCCGGTCAGTCTCCGCCGCGATACAATGTCCCGATGGCGGATTCCCTGTACTTGAGCATCTGGTTCCCGACCTTTCGCGACAATGAAATGATGACGCGCACCGCAGCCGTGCTGCGGCAGTTTCCGTTTTCCACGCTGCGCGAGGGCGTCACTTACTTGTCAGTACACCCGGTCTCGTGGAGCGAGCCCACGGTGCTCGAGCGCCGCTTCGATCCTGGCATCTCGGCGGAAGAGGCAGTCGACGTGGCCAGCGAGTTCGCGCACGACGATTACGCCTTCGTCTTCGAGGTCTTCTGGGATCTGTGGGTACCCAGCGACCACGAGAACGGCGATACTTGGGTGCAGAAGCCGGTGGCGGTTCGTTTCCTGGTCCACGGAGTGCAGTTCGACGAGGGGATTTATACCGACGACGGACACATCGAGGGCGACTTCGGTCTCGACTCGTCGTTCGTATACGAGGAGCGCTCGCTCTCTCCCACCATCGAACGGTACCTGCGAGCTAATATTGCCAAGCTGGTGGCTTTCTCCAGCACCGTCGAGAAGAACTGCGGCATCAGCGGACGCGTGCTGTGGTCGGAGTCGGAAGAGAACCTGGCGCAGAAGCTGATCGCGAAGCTGCAGCAGACGCAGTGAACGGCAGTGGCCAGGGTCTAGTGATTAGTTGCCAGTTAAGACCTGCTCAGTATTTCTGTTGAACTCTGGCGTCGTACCACTGCCATCGAACCGCAGATCCTTCGACTCCATTCCGTTCGCTGCGCGAACTCCACTCCGCTCAGGATGACAATTCCTTAAATTCAGATCGCTGCGGTAGCGTGCCTGCAACACCCCTTGCGTCAGTAGAGAGCCGGCAACCCCAACCGACAACGAACCACTGAAACCGACGCCGGCAACTGACAACCGGCAACAAAAAAGAGGCCGCATCGCCCGGCCTCTTCTGAGGGCCCGGCTAGAAGCCGAGCCCTTTGCATTTACTGGCAACTGGCCACGAACCACTGGCCACTGTTATTTCGTTCTTCCGCCTTCGATCTTCAGTTCTACGCTCGCGCCGGCTTGTGCTGCCGCCAGACGAGCCGTCAGCACGCGATACGGTGAGCACGAAACGTAGTTGAAGCCGAGCGAAGCGCAGAACTCGACCGACGAAGGCTCGCCGCCGTGTTCACCGCAGATGCCGATCTTGATGGTCGGACGCGTGGCCCGGCCCTTCTCGACGGCGATCTTCAGCAACTGTCCAACACCTTCGCGATCCAGCACGGCGAACGGATCCTGCTTCAGAATTCCCTCAGAGAGATAAGCCGTGAGGATCTTGCCTACATCGTCGCGCGAGAAGCCGAAGGTGGTCTGGGTGAGATCGTTGGTGCCGAAGCTGAAGAACTCGGCGTCCTTGGCAATCTCATCGGCCATCAGCGCGGCGCGCGGCAGCTCGATCATCGTGCCGACCAGGTACTCCACCTTGTACTCCTTCTCGGCGAAGACCTCTTCGGCTACGCGGCGCACCAGCGAACCCTGGTTAGCCATCTCCTTCAGGCCGGTAGTCAGCGGGATCATGATCTCCGGCTTCACCTTCACGCCTTCCTTCGCGACCTTGACGGCCGCTTCGAAGATGGCGCGCGCCTGCATCTCGGTGATCTCCGGATAGGTGATGCCCAGGCGGCAACCGCGCAGGCCGAGCATGGGGTTGACTTCATGCAGTTGCTCGACGCGATTGAGTAGCGTGCGCAGTTCCTTCAGCTTGGGCGACTTCGGCTTGGTGAGTTCGAGCTTCGCGATGTCGACCATCAGGTCTTCGCGGCGTGGCAGGAACTCATGCAGCGGCGGATCGAGGGTGCGGATGGTGACCGGGAATCCGTCCATGGCGCGAAAGATGCCGACAAAGTCGTTGCGCTGATACGGCAGCAGCTTGCGCAACGCCATGCGGCGGTCCTTTTCGCTGTTGGCCAAAATCATCGCGCGCATGTGCGGCAGGCGATCTTCAGCGAAGAACATGTGCTCGGTGCGGCACAGTCCGATACCTTCGGCGCCGAACGCACGCGCCTGCAGGGCATCGCGCGGGATGTCAGCGTTGGCGCGAACGCCCATGCGACGGAAGGGCTCGGCCCATCCCATCAATTTGAGCAGTTCGGGATCGTCGGGACGCGCCGCGACGGTTTTGAGCTGGCCGTTGATGACGCGGCCCGTGGTGCCGTCGAGAGAAAGCCAGTCGCCTTCTTTCAGTGTCTTGCCGTGCACGCGAATGACGCGCGCCTTCTCGTCGACTTCGATGTCGCCGGCGCCGGCGACGCAGCACTTGCCCATGCCGCGAGTGACCACCGCCGCGTGGCTGGTCATGCCGCCGCGCGAGGTGAGAATGCCGGCCGCGACTTCCATGCCCGCGATGTCTTCGGGAGTGGTCTCGCCGCGTACGAGGATGAGGTGCGCCTGCTTGTCCTTGTTGAACTTCTCGACGGCATCTTCAGCGGTGAAGACGATCTGTCCGACGGCCGCGCCCGGCGAGGCGGGCAGGCCGGTGGCGAGAACTTCGATGTCCTTGCCCTTCTCATCGAGCGAGGGAACGAGGAAGTCGTAAAGCTGATTTGGCTCGACGCGGAAGATGGCTTCTTCCTTCGTGATCAGGCCTTCTTCCACCATCTGGATGGCGACGCGGACTGCGGCGCGGCCGGTGCGCTTACCGTTGCGCGTCTGCAGCATGTACAGGCGGCCGTCCTGAATGGTGAACTCGAAGTCCTGCATGTCGCGGTAGTGTTTTTCCAGGCGCGTGGTGATCTCGCGCAGCTGGTTGTACGTGTCCGGCTGGATCCTCTCGAGTTCGGAAATGTGTACCGGAGTGCGGATACCGGCCACCACGTCCTCGCCTTGAGCGTTCATCAGGAACTCGCCGTAGAACTCTTTGACCCCCGTGGCGGGATTGCGGGTGAAGCCCACGCCGGTGCCGCTGGTCTCGCCCAGATTGCCGAAGACCATGGCTTGCACATTGACGGCGGTGCCCAGCATGTCGTCGATATTGTTGATGCGGCGATAGGTCTTGGCGCGATCGTTCAGCCACGACCGGAACACGGCGTCGCGCGCCATTACCAGCTGTTCGTGGGGGTCCTGCGGAAACTCGCGCTTGGTGTGCTTCTGCACGACCTTCTTGTAGTCGGCGATGACTTCCTGCAGCGCCTTGGCGTCGAGATCGGTGTCGAGTTTGGTCTTCTTCTGCTTCTTCTTGCCGTCGAAGACCTCTTCAAATGCGTGTTTGGGAATTTCGAGCACCACGCTGCCGAACATCTGAATCAGGCGGCGATAGGAGTCATAAGCAAAGCGCGGATTGCTGGTGCGTTGCGCGAGGCCTTT
>DATHQX010000219.1:0-16706 GCA_035482295.1 Verrucomicrobiia bacterium | reverse complement strand
GCAGCCTTTCGAAGGGAGCTCCGTCGCCGGCGGGGCGCAACCTCATCCACGAATTGTCATCCTGAGCGGAGCGTCCGCGCCTTTGGTTTTCCGCCGCATCCTTTGCGGCAGGCGGACGCGCAGTTGAAGGATCTGCGGTTCCGATCAGTTGATGCACCCAGGTCTCGAAACCCGCGAGACCTGGGGCACCCGGCAGTGCGATGACACGATGAAGAAATCCAGACCCACGGTAACGTTCAGAACTGGGACATGAACGTGGGGCACCAGCAGACTCCAACTCATTCCTCGTCCAGCAACTTGCCCAACTGATCCAGTTTCTTGTCCCACAGCGAACGCCGTTCCTGAATCCACTTCTCCAGTGCGGCCAGGCCGGCAAAGTCGAGCGAGCACGTTCGCACTCGCCCGACCTTTTCCGTACGCGCCAGGCCGCTCTCTTCCAGCACCTGCAGATGCTGGCCGATGGCGGTAAGCGTAACTCCCAGCGGCGTGGCCAAACCCGAGACCGAGTGAGGCCGTTCGCTGAGCCGTTCGAGAATGGCGCGACGCGTCGGATCGCCGAGTGCGTCCAGCACTTGCCCGATATCGATTTTCTTTTTCATCGATTGAGCCTCGCTCAGGACAACGTTTTCTCCAGACGGTCAAACAAGGTCTGCCAACCTTGCTGGCGCATCTCCGGCCCGTCCGCACCTTCGAAGAAAGTTCCCTGGTGGGTGCAGATGAGGTCGGTGCCCTTGTCGGTCGGCAGGAACTCAAACGTCACCAGCGTGGCGGAGATGCGGCGGTCGGCGAGGTCCATGGTGGAGGCGGTCACGATGCGGCGGTTCGGCACGATGTCCTGATAGCGCCCTTCGTTGACCAACGCGGCGCCGGGAAACGGCGAGCCCTGGTTGAAACGATACTGCAAACGTTCGACGCCGCCGACGCGGAAATCCTGATCGAAGGCGACGACTTCGAGGCCACGGCTGTCGGCGTACCAGCGCCGCTTCTTGTCAGGGTCGGCGAAGGCAGCGAAGACATCCTCAGGCGGCTTCGGATAGCTGCGCTCCAGAACGAAGGTGTTGTGAACTGCGGTTTGGTCTGACATAGCGATACTCCCTTTTGCAAAATTAGTGAAGCAACGACTTCAGTATTGGATGGAAGGATCTGATTGTCAAGTACAAACTTCAGTATTTTATTCGCGATTTCGGTTGTGGTGGAGATCAGTTGGCGCGTTGGACTCCGGGTGCCCTACTCATTCGAGCATGTCGAATGAAATGAGTGGGAGGTGGGATATCTCGGCCCTTCTTGTACCGAAGGATCGGCACTGATGTTTCCCACACAACGAACACCGCGTTGTGTGGGGCACCCTCACTTCGTTCTCAATATGGCCACCCGCCCGGAGCGAAACTTCCCCAGACCCAGTACATCTAGATAAGCGTCTGTAGGGAGGCGGAGCTATGACTCGCGATGCGAAACTCATGTCCGGCATCATCCTCATCACCGTTCCCACGATTCAGTACGGCGGTTATTTTCTGCTGACTTCGCTGATGAACAAGAGCTCCGGGTACATGAACAATCCTCTACGGCAGAATTTTTTTCGGGCCGGTCATGCCCACGCGGGCGTGATCGTCATTCTGTCGCTGGTGTGCCAGGTGCTGGCGGACGCGGCCCTCTTGCCAGGCTCTGCGCTTTGGTTGGTGCGAATCGGAGTACCTCTATCGGCGATTCTAATCTCGATGGGATTTTTCCTCTCGATGGCCGCGCCCACCGCCAGCCGGCCAAATGGCATGGTCGCTTTTATTTATGTGGGAGCGGTGGTGCTGGCGGTGTCGGTGCTGACGCTGGCCGCAGGATTACTGCGCGGCGCGCTGGCAGGATGATGAGGAAATCGTTCGGCTAGGCGATCTCGCTACCGTCGCCGTGCAGCTCGCGCAGCTCTTTGGGAGCGCGCGCGGGCGTGTCCTGATTGACGGGCTCTGCTGCGGGCGTGGCCTGGGCCAGCAGGTCGTCGAGCGACTCCAGCCACAGCATCTGGGAATTGAAGACGCGGCCGAAGTTGCGCGAAGCCGCCGTCGCCACTTCGTCCATAGTTAAGGACTTCTGCCACTCTCGCTCCATCGACGTTACCGGCTTGCCGGTGAGTCCGCAGGGCACGATCATCGTGAAGTAATCGAGGTCGGTGGAGACGTTGAGCGCGAAGCCGTGCGTGGTAACGCCGCGCGAGATGTGTACGCCGATGGCCGCGATCTTCGCTTCGGGCTTGTTGCGCAGCGCGTAGGTCCACACGCCGGTCAATCCCTTGATGCGCTGCGTGCCGATACCGAAATCGCCGCAGGTGCGGATCAGCACTTCTTCCAGGCGACGCACGAACTCCACCGCGCCGACCTTGGGATCGAAGCTGCGCAAATCGAAGATAGGATAGGCGACCAGTTGGCCGGGGCCGTGAAAGGTCACGTCGCCGCCGCGATCGATCTCGTGCAGCTCGACGCCACGCTGCGAGAGAAATTCTGGCGAGGCCAGCACGTTGTCGAGGCTGGCGTTGCGGCCCAGCGTGATGACGGGCGGATGCTCCAGCAGCAGCAGCGTGTTCTCGATGCGGTTGGCTTTACGCAGTTGCAGCAACGTGCGCTGCAACTCCAGCGCCGTCGCGTAGGGGACCTGGCCGAGATGAAGAACGTGGATGACCATGGGGCTGTCAGCTATCAGCCGTCAGCTCTCAGCTTACGGCAAATCGTCAGGAACTTGTTTGGTTATTCAGCCCATTGGATGATTCTGCACTCGCCCAGGGCGCAACCTGCAACTATTTTCAGAGGCCGAAAGTCTTTATCCGTCTTCGTCAAAGCGGCCATCACGTTCATGGCAATTCAATCCGGCGATTCGGATTTTTCGTACTACGATGCGACAGCCCAAACAGCGGCTCGTTCATGGAGGCGTTTATGGGACAGGTGGGGCGAGAAATTTTTCTTACCGGGGCGACCGGTTACATCGGCTCAGCTTTAGCCGGCGAGTTAGTGCGGCGGGGCCATCGCGTGCGCGCGCTGGTGCGTGCAGGCTCGGAGGGCAAGCTGCCCGCAGGATGCGAACTGGTGCGCGGCGATGCGTTGCATGCCGACACCTATGCGCACCAGGTTTCGCGCGGCGACACGCTTGTACATCTAGTAGGCGTGGCCCATCCCAATCCGAAGAAGGCGGCGCAGTTTCGCACGGTCGACCTGGCTTCGTGCGTTCACGCCGTGCAGGCCGCGAGACGGGCGGGCGTACGGCACTTCATCTATTTGAGCGTGGCGCGGCCCGCTCCCATCATGCAGGAGTATCAGGCGTCGCGTGCGCAAGGCGAACAGCTGCTGATTCAGAGCGGCATACCGTCGACCTTCGTCCGTCCGTGGTATGTGCTGGGTCCGGGACATCGCTGGCCGGCTGTTCTGATTCCGCTTTACGCGCTGGCGCATTGGTATCCCGGAACGCGCGCGGGCGCCGAGCGGCTGGCGCTGGTCACGCTGGAGCAGATGATGCGCACACTGGCATGGGCGGTGGAGAATCCCGCGAGCGAAATTCGGGTGCTCGAACCGCGGCACATCCGGCGCGGCTTCGGCGATCCCGAGGTGCTGCGCAGGGCCGCCATCGCGTAGAATCACTCGCGCATGAAAACAGCAGCCAAGAAAGCAGCAGCCAAGCCTGCCGATGTTGAAGAGCAGGTGCAGGGCTTCATCGACAAGTTTGACGAGAAGAATCAGGCGCTGATTCGCTCGGTCCGTAAAGCTTTGCGCAAGCGCTTTGCGACGGCGCATGAGCTGGTCTACGACAACTACCAGTTTTTTGTGATTGGTTATTCGCCGACCGAGCGGCCCACCGACAGCGTTCTGTCGATGACCGCGGATGCGAACGGAGTTTCGATCATGTTTCCGTATGTCGGCGCGAAGATGCCCGACCCGCACAAGCTGCTGCGGGGATCCGGGGGCAGCAACCGGTTTGTGAGGATGGAGTCGGCGGCGAAGTTGGCGAAGCCGGAGGTTGTGGATTTGATCGAAGCGGCGGTGGCGTTGCGCAAGCCGTTGCCGGAAAGTGGACGCGGGAAGACGGTGATCCGGGCAGTCGCACCGAAACAGAGATCGCGGAGGAAGTAGGGGGTGTGCCGCCGGGTTTCGAGACCCGGGGTATCAACTGATCCGGAACCGCAGGTCCTTCGACTGCGCGTCCGCCCGCCGCAAATTCAGCGGCGGAAAGACAAAACGCGGACGCTCCGCTCAGGATGACAACATTGAAGGGGATCGCACCTTTCACGCACACCTGAAGGCGTGCTCCACCCGGTGCACCACTCCCTCAGGATGACAACTCTTTTGCGGCGGACGCTCCGCAGGATGACTAGTCAAAACTACTTCTTCACCCCTGCGGCGGAGGCGCTTGCTCCTGCTGCAGTGGATTCTGCGTCGCCGGCGGAGTCGTCGCTGGCGGCGTTCCAGGCTCGGTGCTCGGCGTCTCGGCCGGAGGCACCGTCCGCTGTGGCAATGTATTGTCGTTCTTCGGCGCCAGGATGTCCTGCACATTCGCCGGAACGACGCCGCCGACCGTCGGCATCTTCTTCACCTTGCCCGCTTCGGCGTCGCCGAGGTCGATACCCATCCTGCTGAGCGTCTCGGCGGTGGTGAAGTCGAGGTTGACCTTCGACTTCTCGTAGTTTGCTGCGGCGTTCAGCACGTTCGACTCGGCCGTCGTCAGATTGCTGGAAGCCTGCAAGACCAGCGTCGGGGTCGAGGCGCCGTAGGTGAACTTCTTCTGCTCAGCGGTCAGGCTTTCGCGGGCATAGTCGCGCGCCGCAATCGCCGCCTGCAATGCAGCGTAGTTCTGCTGCATGGCAAACTGCGCCTGGCGGACCTGCAAGGTGATGGTGTTCTCCGTCTGCTGCAACGCCACCTGTGCCTGGCGATATTCGAGATCCGAGCGCACCTGGTTAGCCTGCGCCGCGCGGTTGCGGATCGGAATATTGAGGTTCACGCCGATGCCCTTGTCGGGCCCGGAGCTGTTAAACAGGTTGCCGAACGCCGAGTTGTAGGTCGTCGGAATGGTTCCCGGCTGATAGCACTCGGGCTCGTTCGTCGGGCACGTGGGAACCACGGGATTTTGGGGTCCGGCCACGCTGGACGCGCCATAGAACGCGTAGGCATCGAGCGTGGGCAGCAGCGCGTTGCGAATCGATTTACGCGAGATCTCATAATTGGTCAGGTTAATGCGCGCCTGCGCAATCTCCGGCCGTCGTTGCAAGGCTTCGTCGATGAGCTCCTGAATGGGCAGCACCTGGAACTGCTCGTCGGCCTTCAGCGTGTCGGTAGGAATCACCGGCGCGTCGGCCAGCAGCGGGTCCTGCATGTTCTTGGTGATGGCATTCTTCATCAGCAACTGTTCGAGCTGAAGGTTGGTCTGCGAAAGAATCAGATTCTGCTTCGAGGTGGCGACACCGCTTTCGGCTTGCGCCAGGGTGATGGGAGCCATGGTGCCGATGCGCACCTGCTCCTTGTCATCGGAGAGAACTTTGTTGGACAGCTCCAGCGCGCGCTGGTTTACCTGCACGGCTTCATAGGCCGTGACCAGATCCCAATAGATGTTTTCAATCTGCGAAACCGTGGTGATGATCTGCAAACGAAAGATCACGTCGGTGATCTCGCGGTTATTGCGAGCAATGCGGATCCAGCGCAAGTTGGGATCGAAGCCGAAGCCCTGCAACAGGTGCTGCCGCAACTGGAAATTGAAAGTCGGTTGCAGTGTCGGATTGACCAGCTGAAACAGCGAATTCGTGGTGATGTAGCTGTTGTTGAAGGTGATGCTCATCAGCGTGCCGGTCGAAAAGCCCTGGGTGTAGCCGAAGTTGTAGGTGTTGGTGTTTTGCGTAAGCACGGGCACGCCATAGAAGATGGGGCTTTGCTGCGGGGTTGCCGCGCGTTGTCCCTGGATGTTGCCGGTCAGCGCAGGATCGAAGTTGTCGATTGGCGGACCAAAGCCCAGGGTTGAGGAGACGATTCCGGCAGCGCCGGCTCCGGCTCCGCCTACACCGACCTGCGTGCCTCCCGCGCCGGTTCCGGTTGCGCTGGCGGCGGTCGAGCCGGTTCCGCCGCTGGCCGTGCTTCCGATTGCACCACCGGGTGTGCCCTGCACCACATTGGCATTCACGCCGCGGGCCGACTGGCCGGAGCTGGTGAGCAGAATGTCGGTATCGGCAATCGACAGGTTATAGCGCTGCAAGGTGATGTCGAGGTTGTTCTCGATGGCCATCGCCACGGCGTCGGTAATCGACAGATAGATCTTGCCGTCATGGAAGAGTCTGTCGGTCATCGACGAGTTGTTGAGGTTCGGGGGCGGCACATGGCGCGAGGTGTAGGGCGCGAAGAAGTTGGGAAAGCTCGAGACCGGCTTGGAGTAATTCTGGTCGGAATAAACGTGAGCCGCATTGTGCTGCGGCGCCGGCGCCTGCGGCATCGGCGTCAAAGGAACCATGCTGGGCTGCGTGCTTTGCGGCTGCGGCGCGGTCTGCGCAGGAGGCGACTGCTGCGGCGCGGCGTCCTGCGACCACGCCGCCGTTGCCAGCACAGTGATCAATCCCAGCGAAAGCGCTTTGCGAGCCGCAGATCGGAGCAACGTTGCAACGAACATTTCCCATCTCCTGGAACGGAAGTCCGTCCCGTTTTCTATCAATGCGTTTTGTAGCTGGAGCCTCTAACTAATACGCACCAAGGTGCCGAAAGGTTCAAGCGGCAGGCAGACGTCATCGCATCTGCCATCCAGGCGAGGCTGAATCCCAAGACTATTCCATTGATTCAGAGACGCACGTCCAATTCTATCGTTTGCGGGGATTTGTGCAGGGAAGGAACGTTTCCAAGCGAGCAATGTGCCCGTTTCCTTTGCCATCCTGACCTTTCGTTTGTCATCCTGACTCTTGCTTTGTCATCCTGAGCGGAGTGTCCGCATCCTTGCCTTTCCGCCGCAGCATTTGCGGGGGCGGGCGCGCAGTCGATGGATCTGCGGTTCCGCATCGCTTCATCCACCCAGGTCTCGAAACCCGCGAGACTTGCGGCGCCCGGCTGAGTTTGGCTCAGGATGACAAATCGTGGAATTGTTTCCACCGGGTTGCCTTCCTATTTCACTTTTGTACGCCAGAGCTGGGCGACACTTCCGCGTTGTCCTCCTTCTAACTTTGCAGGTCATATTCACCTTCACCAGCAAACAGGAGACGATTTCATGTTGAAGCAAATCAGGAATCTGACGTTTTGTGTTGCCTTGGGCGCCGCGCCCTTTGTCATCAGTCCGGCAATCGCGCACGCACAGCAGGTCAATGAAGATCAGCGCGCTTACCAGACCGGTTTCCAGAATGGCGTGAACGATGCGCAGCGCGGCCGCCAGATGAACATGAGCACCGGCGACTGGCATGGCACTCGCCTGAACATGTATCAGGAGGGCTACCAGAAGGGATACGAAAGCGTGAAGGGCCACGAGCATGAGGGGATGCGCGGAGCCGCAGCGTATCAGGGTGAAGACCGGAAGGCCTATGATGCCGGCTACCAGCGCGGCGTTGACGACGCAGAGCATCATCGCGCAATGAACAACGGAACCGGCGACTGGCACGGCGACCGTCTGAACATCTACCAGGAAGGCTATCAGCAGGGATATCGCGGCGGACACTAGAGCTCGGCACGAACTTCCTGGTTCGACGAGGCATTCTCTCCCAGGTCTCGAAAATCGCGAGACCTGGGGCATTCGCACTTAAGCTGCAATCCGCTTCAGCTTCCGGCAGGTTGTCCACCCTCGGCATCTTTTTCCTTCACCAGAATAGGCGACACTTCCACGCTTAGTCCCTTCTAACGAAGCCAGGAAACAGTGTCCTATCACGTGAACGGCAGGAGACCATTCTCATGTTGAAACAAATTAGAAATCTTGCGTTTTGTCTTGCCCTGGGTGCGGCGCCGATCGTCGTGACCCCCGTCTTCGTACACGCACAGGCTGTGGACCAGGACCAGCGCGCCTATCAGATGGGCTACCAGAACGGTGTCAACGATGCACAAGAAGGCCGGGCCATGAACATGCAGACCAGCGACTGGCACGGCAATCGTGTGAATCTCTATCAGCAGGGATACCAGAAGGGCTACGACAGCGTTAAGGGTTATGGCAGGCAGAACGCGTTCAATCCCGGCCAGTATCAGGGTGAGGACCAGGCAGCGTACCAGGCCGGCTATCAGAACGGCTTGAACGATGGCCGCAACAATCGCGCGATGAACATGGCGACCGACAACTGGCACGGCGACCGCCTGAACATCTACCAGCGCGGCTATCAGCAGGGCTTTGACAGCGCGAGAGGCATACCGACACCCGGACCGGGCGCGCCCGTCGCTGCGCCGCCTGTGACGACTTACAACCCGAATACGTTAACGGGTGAAGACCAACGTGCTTACCAGGCTGGTTATCAGAACGGTCTTAGTGACGCGCAGAATAATCGGGCCATGAACATCAGCACCGATAACTGGCATGGCGACCGCCTGCCTATTTATCAGCAGGGCTATCAGGACGGATACCGGAGCGTTGCTCCTCCGGCGCGATAGTGTCCGGCCCACGAGCGCGGGATCAGCCGACGATTTCTTCGAACCTGAGCGGGTCAGGGCGGACGGGGACAGGCGGCGGTTCGATCTCGCGCAGCACCTGGTAGGTATAGCGGATGCGATGAATGACGGTGATCGTGCTGAGCACGGCGATCACCCACAGCACCGGGCCCATGCGATTGAAGAGCGCGCCGATGATGATCAGCACGATGCGCTCGGGCCGCTCCATAAATCCAACCTTGCAGAGCGGGATGAGCGATTCCGCGCGGGCTCGCGTGTAGCTCACCATGATCGACGAGATCATGACCAGCGCTACCATCACCACGTAGAAGAAGCGGTTAGCGCGGGCGTAATAGACCAGCAGCCCGAAGAAAATCGCGACGTCGCTGTAGCGGTCGATGACGGAATCGAAGAATCCGCCGAAGATAGTGACCTGATTGGTCGCGCGGGCGACGCGGCCGTCGACCATGTCGAAGATGCCGGCGCCGATAATGACCAGCCCGGCGTAAAGAAACATGCGCCGCTGATTGTCGGGATGAGCGTAGCCGAACAGGATGCCGGCCACGATGTTGATCAGAAGTCCGATGAAGGTGAGCGCGTTAGGCGAGATACGGGTGAGCGCCAGGCCGTGGACAATCTTGTACAACAGCCACTTGCAGGACCGGCCAACTGCGCTCGTCCAGGTCATACTCATCGCTATGCTTCGTCGTGAATGGTCGTCAGCTTCAGCACCTCAAGTTCGCGCTTGCCGGTGGGCGTAACCACTTCGCTGACGTCGCCCACCTTCTTGCCCATCAAGGCGCGACCTATGGGGGAGCTGGTGGAGATAAGTCCCTTGGTCACATCCGATTCTTCGCTGGTGACCAGCTTATACGTGATCTTTTCATCCTTGGTGGAGTCGAACACGACCAAGGTGGAACCGATAGCGGCCCTGTCTTTAGGGATATTCGACATGTTGACCATGGAAAGATCAGCCATGCGCTGTTTGAGCTGGCCCAGCCGTGCACGCACGAACTCCTGGCGCTGCTTGGCCATGTGATACTCGGCATTTTCGCTGAGATCCCCCATGGCTACCGCCTTTTTTAACTCTTTGGGCAGCTCATGGTTGAGTTCGTGTTCGAGGGTCGAAATCTCCTCGGCCAGCTTCTTCTTGATTTGCTCAGTCATACTTCGGATTGATGTACTCGGGCCACCGAACGTTACCCGCAGACATCCAACGATTATACGCGATTGCGTCACGAACTCATTGGAAAGGCAGGAATACAGGGAGGTGCGCTTCGCGGTGTGGCGAGGCGGAAAAACGTTGCCGGCGGCGACCATCGGGCCGGACGTCTTTTGGCGTTATGAGGAAAGCCGCGTCCGTTGACCGTTTCGAGACGCCGGTCGTATACTTACGACATAAGTTGTAGTCCCCCTCATACCGCCCGGGGTTGGGGCCCCGGGAAAACGCAGCATCTCCGGCCCTCATGAATAACCAGACCTTTAGCATCGGAGACAAGGTCGTCTATCCCAACCACGGGGTAGGCGTAATCGAACAAATCAGTAGCAGAACCATCGGATCGCAAATCGAGCGGTTCTATCTCCTCAAAATCAAAGCCAGCAGCCTGAAGGTCATGGTGCCGTTCCACAACGTGGACAGCGTTGGACTGCGCCGCGTAGTGCGCAACGGCGAGGTGCAGAAGATCATCGATTTTCTCACCGACGGAAAGTGCGAAAACCACGCCGACTGGAAGTACCGGTTCAAGGAAAATTCCGACAAGATGCGGACCGGTTCGCTGATCGATGTGGCGATTGTGCTGAAGGGATTGCTGTTGCTCGCGCAGGAAAAGGCCCTCAGCTTCCGCGAAAAGAAGATGCTGGAGCGGGCGCGTTATCTGCTGGTCAGCGAGCTGGCGATGTCCAAGGGCTGGGAAGAGCCGGAAGTCGAAGACATGCTCAACAAGGCTTTGGGGAAATGCAAGTTGCGGTTTCCGGAAGCCAGCAGTATGGAATCGTAATGTCGTGCTAGACGAGTGGTGCCGCGGGGAAAAGTCCCCGCTATTTTTTTGCCGTGACGATGCCCGGCGAGCTGCAGGCTGCCAGCCGGCGCCGTCGCGAGTTCCTTCGGAGCAGAGATCGGAACTATGTCAGGAACGCTGCACATCTTTCGCTTGAAGTCTGAACCGCTGCAGTATCAGGTGAACTACAACCTGGGCGCCCACTCGTGGGTGCAGGTGTTTGAGCCGGAGCGCCTCGAGGAATTTCTAACCCTGGCTGCCGCCCTGCCCGACGACGAAGTCGCCGCCATGCTGGATGAGCTGCGCAAGGACGGTCACACGACCGAAGCCTACGTCAACATCGGCGAAAGCCACCTCGGCGAAATGGGCTTCGCCGAAAGCCCCACCGACGAATAGCTTTCCGACCTTTCGTCGATAATCTTCGGGTGCCCCAGGTCTCGCGGTTTTCGAGATCTGGGTGAAGTCACTTCGGGAATGTCTGTGGTTCGACAAGCTTGGTCTCAAGAAATCCCCGCGCTTTCAACTCGACTATCCCACTCTCCTGATACGCATCAGACCGGAAGCTGCTCCACCGCCATAAACTCCGGCGCGTCGGCCAGACCACGCTTCACCGGGTTGCGATGCATGTAACGCAACTTCTCAACGCGCTTCGCTCCGTTACAAATGTTGAAATCGTAATACCGGGTTTCCCAAACTCGCTCGATGACTTCCTCGAAAGGGTTTTCTTACCCACCGCGACGCCTGCTCTGCTCGCAAAGCAACCGCCGCGAGAATCCCAGCTTCAGAGCTTGGACTGCGGTCGATAGTGAACGCGTTCCTCCGACACCCGGTGTTTCTCCCAAGTTCATCCCACCAGGACGGCGCCGCCGTTTACGTTGAAGACCTCGCCGGTAATGAAGCTGGCATGCGTCGTACACAGGAACAGAATCGGCGCGGCGATTTCTTCGGGTGTACCGACACGGCCCATTGGAATGGTCGCGTAGATTTTCTTGCGGTGCTCAGCGTCGCCCAGCGCGCTGGTGGTCATATCAGTTTCAACCCAACCGGGCGCGACGCAGTTCACACGAATTCGATAGGGCACGAGCTCGGTCGACAATCCCTTGGTCATGCTGATGAGCGCGCCTTTGGTCGCTTCATAGTCACAGTGCCCCGGTTCACCGCGTTGTCCGGCGGTCGAGCTGATGAGGACGAGATTGCCGCCGCGTCCCTGCTGCTTCATTTGCGCCACCGCGTGCTTCACCACGGCGAAGGCGCTGTCCAGATTCACTGCGATGGTCGTGCGCCAATGCTCGTCGGTCATTTTGTCGACGTCGATCTCGTCGGCGGTCCAGATGCCGTGATTGACCACGACGGCATCGAGCGAGCCGAAGCGCTCGACGGCGGCGCGTACCAGCGCCTCCGCGCCGGCGGTGCCATTCAGATCGGCGTGTACGGCGTGGCAAACATCGGAGCCCCACTCCTGGACCAGCTTCTCCGCCGCGTCCCTGGCGCGAACGTAGTTAAAGACCACGCGCGCTCCGGCCTGCACGAAGATTCTCACGGCGGCGGCGCCGATGCCACGCGAGCCTCCGGTGATGAGGGCGACCTGTCCTTCCAGCGAGAGCGTGGGTTGCGTATGCGTCATCATGCGAAAACGTTAGCACACCCTTCCCACGCGGAATGACGTGCGCTACACTGCAAGGCGAGCTGCCTGTGACCATCGCCGTCCGCTAATACGAAACTCCCGCTCCCGGCAGGCGCCGCTCGCGCCATTACTATTCGTCTGTTTACCGAATTCATAGGAGTTTCGAATGCCCGGAAGTACCGCGTCAGCTGAACAACTATCCGATTTTGTAGATCTTGAATTTGCCCGCCGGCTGGAATTGGCGGAGACCATTCTGCCCGACTGCTACGAAGCGCTGCGCAGCTATGGCCCGTCCGATCCCATTGCCTTGCTGGCGGCCGCCGGTGGCTACGCCTTCTGCGGAGGCCCCGATTATCCCGTCAACCAGATTGTCGGAATGGGTCTGTATGGCGAAGTGACCGCCGACGATATCGATCAGGTCGAGGAATTCTTTCGCAGCCGTGGCGTGCCGTCGACGGTGGTGGTGTCGCCGCTGGCGCATGCATCGCTGCGCACGCTGTTGGGCGAGCGAGGCTACGGCATCGCGGAGTTCAACTCGGTACTCATTCGCAGAGTCAGGCCGGAAGAATCCTTCGCGCCGCCACCCGGCATCGTCATTGAGCGAGTGACGGAAGCCACGGTTGGCCCGTGGATGTCGGCGATCGCCAAAGGCTTCGAGCAGGACATCGTTGTCGCCGAGAGCGTCTTCGGCGGCTTCGCCGTGCTGCCCGGCGCGATGTCGTTTTCCGCACTCATCGAAAATAAAGTTGTCGGCGGCTGCGGCGGACGCATCATTCCGCAGGGGCGCATCGCGGCACTGTTCGGCACGGCCACGTTGCCGGAGTATCGCGGGCGCGGCGTGCAGGGTGCGCTGATCGCCTGCCGGCTGCACGAGGCCTCGCTGACCGGCTGCGAGTATGCTGTGGTCAGCACGATGCCGGGCAGCGGTTCGCAACGCAATATGGAGCGGCGCGGCTTCCGCGTCGCCTACACCAAGACGGTGATGACGCGCGCCTGGCCGGATGCGCCCAACGAACATGGACATTGAATCCGTTCGCCGCTACTGCCTCGATTTTCCGCACACCAGCGAAGTGGTGCAGTGGGGCGGGACGCTGTGTCTGAAGCTCGACGGCAAGCTGTTCGCGGTGGCTTCGCTGGAGTCAGGGCCGCCGCGGCTTTCGTTCAAAGCCAGCGCGGAGAATTTCGTCGAACTCTGCGAGCGTCCCAATATCATTCCCGCGCCCTACATGGCGCGCGCGCAATGGGTTTGCCTGGAGAGGCTGAATGCGATGCCCGACTTCGAGCTGCGAGAGTTGCTGGCCGAGTCGTATCGGCTGGTGTTTGAGCGGCTGCCGAAGCGGCGGCAGGCCGAGTTGCAGAACGCCGGCCCGAAGAAAGCAAAAGCTCCGGCGAAGAAGAAGCCGGTAAAGGCCGCGAAAAAGTTGGCCAAAAAGAAATCGAAGAAGGCGGCGCGGGCCCGGTGATGCGGCGTCTCACTGGCATGCGAGCTTTCGCTCTTCTGCTGCTGTTCGCTTCCACCGTGGCGTTCGCACAGTCGGCTGCGCCGGAGAAGTCGGACTCGGCGAAAACGCTGGAGCAGCAGTTTTTCGCAGCTCTCCGCGCCGGCGATGCCGACAAGGTTCTCTCTTACATTCCGAAAAATGGCGTGAACATCGGCTCAAACGAGGAGCACACCAGCCGTGCCGACATCGAAGAGCAGTTTCAGAAGCGTCGCGGCCTCTACTGCAGACTGTTTGACTCTGCGTGTATCAGCGCGACCATCGATCTGGCCAACAGCGCGCGCCCTTGCTCGGACCGCGAGCTGCTGACCAAGTCCGAGAAAGTGCGTCTCGCCTCCAGCGAGATGACGCGCAACGGCGTGCAGCAGGCGGTGCTGGTCGCCGAGGTAAAGAACGACAAGTGTTCGAACAGCGGGCTCATCGACTTCATCTTCAACCTCGACGCCGACGGCTGGAAGCTGTTCTCGATACCGTGAGCCGCGGCGGCCTCTTGATACACTGCTTCTGGGCTTATGCCCGACGCGTCTTATCGCACACATTTAAGGAGCATGCATCGGATGATCGAACGACTTCATGAAAGTTCGGGCGGAGTGCTGGGCTTCAAAGTTGTAGGCAAGATGACGGATGAGGACATCAAGGGCTTCGAACCGCAACTGGAGGTTTTGCTGCGTGAGCGCAAGCACAAACCCATCGGCATCCTCGCCGATCTGTCGGAAATGCACGGCGCGGAGCTGAAGGCGCGCTGGGACGAAATGCGCTTTCTGCAAAAGCATACCGACCACATCGCGCGCATGGCCATCGTCGGCGCCGACAAGTGGGAAGAGATTATGGCGATCCTCACCGCCGGGGCCTCGGTGCTCGAGGCGGAGACGCGGTACTTCGACAAGGCGCAGATGCTGCGCGCATGGGAGTGGGTGCGCTCCGCCAAGCACGCCGAGGAAGCGCCTGTGCAGCAGATCTCGGCCGCCACGGGCATTTGGAAGGATTATCACCCGGAGTGGATGGACCTGTAGGACAGGGGTCAGGGATCAGGGGTTAGTTGTTTATCGCCGTAACGTCTGACGTTGTGTCACTCATGCGGGTGCCCCGGGTCTCGCGGGTTTCGAGACCTGGGAGTGTAGGTTAATAGTTGCTGGTTGCTGCGTCTAGGGCGCGAAGTACCCCGAAATATCCAAGAGCAACTGCGTCAATCCCGCGGCGTAGGCGTCGATGGAGCCATCCGTCGTCGGCACAATCGCCAGATTCGAGGTCACCAGCCCGTCGACGGCATTCAGCGTCGACACCGTTGGCTGGTTCTGGCCGTCGGGCCACAATGTCAGATATCCCAATCTTCCAGATGGGATCACGGTTGCGTTGAAGACATACGCCTGCGACGTCGGACCCGCGCCGCAAGGGTTGTCGATGACGTCGACCGGCGGATTGAGCTGTCCGGTGAACGGACCTCCGCTCTGTCGCGTGTCGAGCACACGGCACGGATACAGCGGATAGAACAGCAACGACCCCTGCTGATAGGTAGAAAAATATCCGTTGATGTCAATGAGCAGGTCGGTATCGTTGGACGGATAAACCGCAACTGACCCATTGGTCCCGGCCTGGATCAGTCCGGCATTGGCCACAGTAGTTGCCGTCAGATTGTTCAGCAGCGAGCTGCTGGGCTGCGGCTGGCCTACGGGCCAGAGCGTCAGATAGCTCAAAGGCTGTCCCACAGTGTGGGGTATAGCAGTCACGTTGAGTGAATACGCCTCTGGGGTCACACCCTGTGGGATACAGTTGCTCGAAAGCAATGGGAAATCGCGTTCGACACCACCGGTCAGATACGGGCCGCCGAGCTGTCCATTGGCGCCGCGGGTGTCGACCAGGCGGCAGGGAGGAAGCGAAGTAAAGCCCAGGTTAGCTCCTCCATACGTGAAGTACCCTTCGACATCAATGAGGAAGTCGGTAGTGTCGGTAACGTAGACGGCGATCTCGTTATCAAAATCGCTGTAGTCGGTAACAATGGCGGCATTCGCCTTGGTGCGGCCATCGGGCGAGTTCATGGTAGAGACCGTAGGCTGGTCCTGGTCTGCCGACCAGATTGTCAGGTATCCCAGCGGATGTCCGTGCGGTATGACGGTCAGGTTCAGGGCATAGGCGAAAGCGTTGCTGGGAAGATAACAGGTGCCACCCAGCATCTCGTAGTAGCGAATCTGGCCGCCTTGCAGGGGTGGTCCACCCCACTCTCCATTCGGCCAACGCGTGTCGGCGACGCGGCAAGGCGTCATCGGAACGAACTGCATGCCGGAATCGGGAGGGGGACCGGTGAAGGTTGCGATGGCCGACAAGTTCTGCGTCATCGTCAACGTGCATGATCCCAGGCCGGTGCAGTTGCCATTCCAGCCCGCGAATCTCCAGTACAAGTCCACGCTTACGTTGAGCGTCACCTGCGCATTCGCGGGATAGATGTGCGAGCACGTGCCCGGACAGTTGATGAAGCCATCGGTGCTAGCGATGTGGCCGCCGGCGCCGTTGACCGTGATGGTCAGCGAATTGTCCTGCGCCAGGCCTACGCCGCTGAGCATGATGGTTTGCGGACTGCCGGAAACATTGTCGCTGATACTGATGAACCCGATTCGCGTACCCCCGGCTGTGGGAGTAAAGGTGACGTTGGCGGTGCAGCTGCCGCCCGGTTGCAAGGATGAGGGGCAGTTGTTGGTCTGCGAGAAGTCGGCGCCGTTAGGTCCGCTGATGCCGATCGACGAAATTGCCACCGCGGCGTTGCCGGTGTTCTCCAGCAGGACAGGCAACGGATTACTGGAGTTGCCGACAGTGAGCGGGGCAAAACTGAGCGACGGCGGAGTAAAGGATAAATAGGGCCCATTCTCGCCGGTACCACTGAGTGGGACCGACGTCGGGCTGCTGGGGGTGGTGTCGGTGATGATCAGCGCTCCGGTCGACTGGCCAGTGCTTTGCGGAGTGAACGTCACCGATGCCGTGCAGTAGGCGCCGGGATCGAGCGTGGCCGGACAATCGTTGGTCTGCCTGAAGTTGC
>DATHQX010000218.1:0-2017 GCA_035482295.1 Verrucomicrobiia bacterium | reverse complement strand
GCTAATCTCGTTGGAGCGCCGCCTCAGCGCCAAACTCTTCAATCGCACGCCTGAAGGCTTCGCGATCACTTCCGCCGGCCAGACCATCCTGAACAATGCCGAGGGCATGGAGGCCGCTGCGCTTGCTGTCGAGCGGCTGGTGACCGGCCACGATGCGCGCTCGAGCGGACTGGTGCGCCTGGCGACTACGGAGACGCTCGCGCACCAGGTCATCCTGCCGGCGCTGGCGGCGCTCCAGGAAGATCACCCACAACTCCAGGTTGACCTGCTGGTTGGAATTCGCACGCTCGACATTGCCCGGCGGCAGGCCGACATCGCGGTGCGTATCCCGCGGCCCACCGACGCAAACCTGATATGCCGGAAGCTCGGGGAATTCGGGGTTGCCGCGTATGCGTCGCATCGCTATCTCGCGGCCCGCGGCAGGCCGAAACGCGGTGCTGGCCTCGGCGGCCACTCCTTGATCAACTATCTGGGCGAGCCCGCAGCATTCGGCGCACCGTTTCGCGGAGAGTCGCTCGACGGCGCTCGAGTCGCGATGCATACGACGAGCACTTTCACGCAGATGAAAGCCGTCGCCGATGGGATCGGGATCAGCGAGTTACCGTGTTGTCTCGCGGACGACTATCCGGAGCTGGAGCGAGTCTGGCCCGACGAACGGCCGACGATGCGCCCAATCTGGATGGTCACGCATCAGGACCTGCGGCGCGCCGCGAAGATTCGGCTGGTATCAAATGCGATCGCCGACGCCTTCGCCAGAGACGCGGCGATACTGCGCTATGGCCGGCTCCGCAAACGACCGCGGCTTCGATCTCAGTAAGCGACGAACGCGCCGGTTTCGATTGCCTTCACTGGCGTGCCTTCAACTTCCGCCGGTATCGCAGCTTGCGCTTGCGGCGTGAGCTTCTCGACATACACCTGTATCTCGGCATGACCAGTCTCGTCAGCGCCGATTCCAGTGCCGACCACGCCGGGGACGCCCTTCAGCTCGTCCTCGTGACGGTCGCGAACACTCTTGGCCGATTTGACGGCGTCCGTCGACACTCCCAAATCCGCGTCAGCATCGTCTGCCCTCTGGGCGTCAGGTTCGCTGCAAGTACCCACCATCGAAGTGTTGGTCGCGCTCAGGACCGAGGTGATTGGATTTGCGATTGTTAATCCGTTCCCGTTGCCGGCAAACAGCAAGGCGACCGCCTGCGGGCAGTCATCCTGGCTTACGATCAGCGATCCAGAGTCTCCGGCCGCGCCGAATGTCGGAGTCAGGACGCTGCCTGTCACCAGGATCTGGTTTATGAAATTAGCCAATCTCGGATGTTTGACAACATCGGAGTAATTTACCGTAACGTTCGCGTCGAGTGCTGCAACTGTCCCCGTCGTGAGGCAACTCGTGCGACCCATTTTCTGCACCGGCATCCCTAGAGATGGATCGCCGACCACCGTGTCCGCGATCCCTCCGACAAACATGATGTAGGGGCTCACCTGTCCAGGTACTACCGCTGCGAGCGCCGTGTCGACCTGGTTCTTGGCTCCTCCGAACTTGATTTTCACACTGCTGCTGAAAGTGGCGACGGCGTTACTCTTGGCCCGTACGCATGCTACGTCGATCAGGCCGGGCTGCAGGATCAGCTGGCCGGGCTTCGCCTTATTTATATCCGCGAGGACATGATTGTTGCTGAGGATGTATTCATTTTCGTCGGCGTCCTCGACCATCGATCCCAGCGTCCCACTGAAGCAGCCTCTCGTGTGCTTGGTCTTGATGAGAGATTTTATATTTCCGCCGGAAGTGCCGAGCTCAATCGGACGCGTCAATGCTGTTTGCTGAGGTGCTGGCGTAACAGTGCATCCTATCGGGATCTGCGCCAACGCGCTTTGTGGCATCATTGCAACACCGAGCGCAACCACACACACCACCGCCAACGCCACTTTCGCCTGATAACTCATAGTCTTTCCCCTGCCTCCCCTCGAAATACCGCTAGTTCACGCGACTATCAGCAATAACTGCGCCAGATAGTGGGCTCTT
>DATHQX010000217.1:0-2043 GCA_035482295.1 Verrucomicrobiia bacterium | reverse complement strand
CAGGGCAGTCGCGTCGCCGTTTTATTTGGCATCCCTGGCATGCTGCTGGGAAGCATTCTCGTAGCCTGGGTCGTGCTGCGGCATTCTGGCACTGAAGCCGTCGCTGCTGGAGCGCTGCCCGGTGACCCCATAACCGTTGGACAATTACTCTTCCACGATTTCCTGCTGCCGTTCGAAATTACTTCCATCCTAATCCTGATCGCCATCATGGGCGCGGTCGTGTTGGCCAGCAAACCGCCAACATCGCCTGCAGGCGTCGCGCCAAGGGAGGTAGACTGATGGTGCCACTCTCTTATTACCTCGTGCTCAGCGGATTCCTGTTCGCCTGCGGGGTCATCGGATTCCTTATCAAGCGCAACATCCTCACCATCTTTATGTCGATTGAGCTCATGCTCAACGGTGTGAATCTTTCGTTCGTCGCTTTCGCCGCGCACTGGCACGCGCTGGCTGGACAGATTTTCGTTTTCTTCGTCATGGTGGTCGCGGCCGCGGAAACAGCCGTCGGCCTGGCCATCATCATCGCTGTTTATCGCACGCGCGAAACTCTCAACGTCGACCAAGTGAACCTGCTCAAGTTATGAACCAGCTCAAACTATGACTTCCTCTCTCAATCTCTGGCTGATCCCGATGCTGCCCCTGGCGGGCGCCGCGATCAACGGCTTTCTCGGGAAGAAGTCCTCGCGCACCGCGGTCAGCGTCGTCGGATTATTCTTCTCCGGCGCAGCCTTCGCGTGGGCGCTTTCGGTTATCGTGCGCGTCTCGTTCGACGAACTTCCCTACCGCGAATACATCGCGCACTGGATCCGCTACGGCGGCATTGGACTTCCCGGCAGCTTCGCCGCCGACTTCGCGCTCTATCTCGATCAACTCTCGCTGATCATGCTTCTGGTCGTCACCGGCGTCGGCTTCCTCATCCACATTTATTCCGTCGGCTACATGTGGGACGATCCCAGCTACTACCGCTTCTTCGCTTACCTGAACCTGTTCATGTTCTTCATGCTGACGCTGGTGCTGGCCGACAACTACCTGCTGATGTTCATTGGCTGGGAGGGCGTGGGCCTGGCGTCGTACCTGCTGATCGGGTTCTGGTTCACGAAAGATTCAGCGGCATCGGCCGGGAAGAAAGCGTTCATCGTCAACCGCATCGGCGACTTTGGATTTCTGATCGCGCTGTTCTTGATCATCCAGAACTATCATTCGCTGAACTTCGCCACCGTATTTTCGCAAGTCCAGCCCCTCGCGCCAGAGATGGCCAGCGCCGGACTTCTCACCGCAATCGGAATTCTGCTGATGGTCGGCGCCTGCGGCAAGTCGGCCCAGATCCCGCTCTACGTCTGGCTGCCCGACGCTATGGAAGGCCCCACGCCGGTTTCCGCGCTCATCCACGCCGCAACCATGGTCACGGCGGGCGTTTACATGGTCTCGCGCTCGCACGTGATTTTCGAGCGCGCACCACAGGCTCTGATGGTGGTCGCCGTCATCGGAACGCTCACCGCGCTGTTCGCAGCAACCATCGGCATTGCGCAAACTGATATCAAGAAGGTCCTCGCTTACTCCACCGTCTCGCAGCTCGGCTACATGTTCATGGCCTGCGGCGTGGGAGCGTTCTCCGCCGGCATCTTCCATTTGATGACGCACGCTTTCTTTAAAGGCCTGCTCTTCCTGGCCGCTGGCTCCGTCATCCACGCCGTCGGCGGCGAGCAGGACATGCGCAAGATGGGCGGCCTCCGATCCTACATCCCGTGGACGTTCCTGACCATGGGCATCGCGACGCTGGCGATCGCGGGAATCCCGCCATTCGCGGGCTTCTGGAGCAAAGACGAAATTCTCTGGAAAGCTTACTCCAGTCCACACGGCAGCTGGGTCTTCTGGCTGGTCGGCGTCGTCACCGCCTTCCTCACATCTTTCTACATGTTTCGCCTGCTCTTCATGACATTCTTCGGCGACTATAAGGGCGCCCAGGTCGACGATCACGGACACGGTACACATAGCGCTGGACGCGGGAGCGCGAATGATGGTCACGGCCACGGCGAGCCCCACGAG
>DATHQX010000216.1:0-5181 GCA_035482295.1 Verrucomicrobiia bacterium | reverse complement strand
AGTGCTGACGGCTGAGTGCTGAAAGCTGATCTTTGATCTTACAGTCGGTTTGAAAACGCGGTCAAACGCGTCCAGGGTTGGTGTACAGCGACGGCAAAAGTGCCTCCTCCACCCGTGGAGAAGAGCGGAAATGGGAGGTGCGAGGGTGATGTTGCAATTCTCAAAGAGGTAATGGCCGCTCCGTTAGGGGAAGCCGGCACCGACTTGCCTATTGGCCCGAGGATCCCCCAAAAACTCACTGAAATTTCGAGTGGGTTCGGGCGAGACTACTTTTTCTTCTCTTTGCCCATCTTCTTCGCGATCTCTGCCATCAGTTTGGGTTTCAGGTCGGCCAGGACGCTATCCACGATGTTCGCGATCTCGGTGGTTTCCTCGCCCGTGGAGTGCAAATCTTCTGGCTGAGAGTCGGGCTTGGCTTCAGCGATGTCTTCTTTTGGTGCCGCGACCGCATCGGCAATCTGTGAACTGAGTTGCGAACTATCGATCTGCGAGCCAATCACGGATTCGCGGATCTGCTTCCAGTTTGCCCAAGCCGCAGCCAGTTCCGATTCACCTTGCCGTTCGCCGGGCTCAGACGTAACGGGAGCGTTTTCTGAAGACACCAGCGCCGGACTGGGGGCTGCAGTCGCATCCGCGGCGATCGTTGCCTCGACCGAGGTTGGGCTCGCCGAGGCCGCCGCCGCGTAAGCCGCGCTCTCGCTGATCTCGGCAACGGTGCTCTCGCTGACCGCATCGACAACTGGAGGGGCGACGACGGGCGCTCCTTCGACCTGCGGCACAAGTGATTCTTCCCTGCTCGTCGCAGCTGCTTCCGCCGTGGGCTCTTGTGGGTTTGATTCAGAACTACCGAAGTTTGAAGACGACTCGACCTGAGACGGCGGCATTTCTGAAGCGGTTGTCGGCGCTTCCGCAATCGGCGAAAAAGATTCAAGAGCCGGCGAGTTCGCAAAACTCATTCCGGCTGCATCGGCTGCGGCGAAAGCGGCGTAAGCCTTTTCCATCTCTTGTTCGAGAATGAGCGTGGCCTCATCATCTCTGAGCGGAACCGGTTCGGCAATCCATCTGGGGCCGCTGAACTCTTGCGTTGCACCAGCGACCGCCATCGTCACAGGAACCAACTCCCTCGATTCCCGTTCCCACTTGTCTGCTTCTCTTTCTCTATGCTCCGCAGCATGGCCGTTCGCCGGCGCCAACGAAGCCAGAGCCGCCGTGACTTCTTCGTCGCCCAGCTTCCCGGTCTGTGCTGAAATTTGGAATGAGTCAGAAGCAGAAACAATCGCCTGAGCCGGCACTACTATTTCGGTGGGAACATCGCCTGGGGATCGGGATTCTGCTGTCGTATTGTTCTCGACCGCTGCTTCTGAGGATTCCCCTTGCGCGGTCGCGGGAGTTACTTCGCTAACGACAGATTCTGATGTCAACTCCTCAGCTTTGGCAACCGGTTCTTGAATTGGCACTTCCACGCGATCAGTCGAGCGGCGGCGCATCTTGGAAGTCGATTCATTGCCCGGAGTGTTGAGCGCCGCAGCGGCAGCTTTTATGGCCGCGATTTCCTCAGGCGTAATGTCCTGCGGCATCGAGGAAAGCAAGGCTTCCTCCAATCCCGACTTCATTTCGGCGGGCTTGGGTTCCTCAGTTTTTACAGCCTCGCGAAGACTCGCGACTACGGCGGACGTTTCCTCGGGCGGTGCTTCACGATGCTTGGATTGAGGAGGCGGAATGGACAGCCGATTCTTCCATCCCGTCTCGCTGTTGCCGAATTCGTTCGAAGGATTAAGTTCCTCCACTCCGGCCAGTGCCTTGGCGAACCGACTTTGCCTCGAAGGCTGGCCCTGAGGCACGATCTTGTCTTCCAGCTTGGTAAGCGCAGTGAGAAGTTCGCTGGCTTCGAAGGGCTTGACGATGAAGGCGTCGGCCCGCACGCGGCGTGCTTCATCCGCCTTAAAAGGCTCCAGCTTGCCGACAGTCAGTAGCACAGGAATACGCGCAGTTTCCGGCGCCTCGCGCAAGCGCTGGCACACTTCGAGCCCACCATAGCCCGGCATATACACGTCGAGCACGATGAGGTCGGGTTTCGATTCCGCAATCTTCTTGAGCGCCGCCGAGCCGTTATTCACCGTAGTGACGTCGTAGCCGGCGTCGCTGAGGATTCTTCGGCCCATATTCTGGGCTGTCACACTGTCATCGGCGAGCAGTATTTTCCGCGCCAAGCGATGTCCTTTTATCTGAAAGGGGAGATAGCGCGAAGTTAACTTGTCCCGGACTCTAAGTCAATGAGGATACGACATTAAGCAGGTTACGACGGGCCAGTAACCACTGCGTAAAGCCCAAGCCACCCAAACCAAACCGGTAGAAGCAGGCAGGATCCCGGTTCACAACGGCAATATTTTATGGATGCCCTTCTTTTTCTTATGCTTGCTGGATGCGGTCGTATCGCTGTCGTCGGCCTGATCGGTCGAGGAAGATGCCGAGGCACCGGTGCTTTTCGGATCGCTCGCCGTGGCTGCGCTGGTTCCACCGCTCGCTGGAGGGCTAGCCGCTCCGCTCTGGATCTCATTCACCTGCTGCGGGGGAGGCAAAGCCTGACCACTATCATCGCTGACATTGGGCTTCAGCTCATTCGGATCTGACGGTCCGGCGTTGGGTTTCAACTCGTTCGGATCAGGCTGACCGGCTGCGGGCGCAGATGCATCAACTGCTGCGGGATTACTTGCAGCCGTATCCGCCGGAACTGGAGTGTCCGAACGAGGAGCCGGTTGGTCCGGTCCCGGTGCGCCGCCTTTGACGGTTTCGATGGAAACAGAGTGGCTGTCAGTTCCAGTCCCGATCGCGGCTCTTGTGGCCGCCTGCATCACCTGAGTTGCGCTCATCGGGGTGGGATCGACTAACGTAGGCTCGCCTACTTTCGTCGCGTCGGCCACGTCCGGATGTTTTTCGAAGCTCTTCATGACCTTTGAAAACGTGCTCGGCTCGCGCCGGCTGTCTTCTTCCGCTTTATTTTGTGCGACGGCAGCCTTGGTTGCTCTCGGCACCGGTTGATGCAAGGCCAGAAGCCTTGTCCTGGCATCATCGGCTCGGTCCATCACTGGATAGCGCGTCAGGATGCGGTCGTAAGCTGCGGCGGCGCCCTTGGTAAAATCTGCGATCATGCGGGACTTGGCGGCTTCGTTTCCCGGACGGGCCCGCACCAAGGCAATCTCGCCTTCATACGACTGCCCGAGCAGGTAGAGAGCTTCATCGGCTTTGCTGTACAGCGGATACTTGTCGACGAGAGATTCCAGGCGCGCGATCGCGGCTGGATACGATTGCCGCAGGTAGTAGAAGCGTCCCACGCTGAATTCCCGTTCGGCAATCACTTCCTGCACTTCCCGGAGGCGTTGCTTGGCCTCCGGCACCAGCTTGCTGTCGGGATACTGCATGATCAACTGCCGGTATTCTTCCTCCGCTCGCAGGGCATGAGTGGGATCCCGATCCGACTTTTCCATCTGCTGATAATGAATGTTTGCCAGCTTCAGCTGGGCCTCGGCCGCTTCCGGCATATTGGGGAAGAAGGTTTCGAAATCCTTGTACTCAATTTCCGCCTGGGCCAACGATGCCGAACCACCTTCGGCGTACCAGGAGTCAGCTACCGCCAGCTTGGCGCGCGCAATGTATTCCGAATCCGGATAGGTGTTGATCAGAGTCTGGAGCGAGAGCCGCGCCACGTCGAAGCGGTTATGTTTCATCGCGTCCATGGCACGGTCGAATAGAACCTTGTCAGGCTGCTTCGAATCGACATTCGCGATTGGGTTGCTGACCTTCTTGTTTGTGCAAGCCACAGTGACAGCCAGCACGCCCAAAAGAAGCATCACCGGAATACGACGAGACATATGAACCCTCAGACCCTGAACTGTATTGCTCAGACTATCGTGGACCAGCCCTCTGACCAAGCTTCCCACCAGGCGCCTGCTACACCTTTTGCAGCACAGCTTCGGTCGCCGCCTTCAACAGTTTCTGCGCGTTACTCTTTGGATCGCCTTTGCCGAACACAGCGTTGCCTGCAACCAGAATTTCGGCTCCCGCCTGGACCACTTCGGCTACGGTATCGAGGGACACGCCGCCATCAACTTCAATCCGGTAGCTCAGCCCCCGCTGCCGACGCAACTCCGCCAGCCTGCGGATCTTATGCACCGTGCCCGGAATGAACTTCTGACCTCCGAACCCCGGATTCACCGACATGACCAGCACATAATCAACGATGTCCAGCACCTCACTCAATGTTTCGACCGGCGTCGCCGGGTTAATCACGACGCCAGCTCGAGCGCCATGGTCCCGGATGAGATGCAGGCTGCGGTTCAAGTGCCTGCACGCTTCCTGATGAACCGACATCCAATCCGCGCCAGCCTCCGCGAAGTCGGGAATGTATTGATCGGGATTCTCGATCATCAGGTGGCAATCCAGGTGCAGAGCGGTGAATTTGCGCAACGACTTCACCACGGGCGGTCCGAGAGTGATGTTGGGAACAAAATGCCCGTCCATGACGTCCACGTGGATTACGCTGGCACCGCCTTCGGCCGCAAGTTGGACTTGGTCCGCCAGATGGGCGAAGTCAGCCGACAAAATCGACGGCGCTAGCTCGATCAATGGGGTCCCGGGCATGGAGGTACTTCGGGGAATTTTAACACGCTGGACGGGCACCCCGATGCACTCTCGTGATTTTCGGCACCGATACATCTTTGCACCGGTCGCGAAGGCGTCCCGGCTGGCGATCACAATCCGGTACAATCATTGGTTTGGTTTACGGTGGCGTAAGTTAGCGCCGCTGACCACTGATTCTTATGGCCATGAGAGTTCGCAAAGCCGTATTTCCTGCCGCCGGACTGGGTACGCGCTTCCTGCCCGCCACCAAAGCTCACCCCAAAGAAATGCTGCCGCTCGTCGACAAGCCGATCATTCAATACGGCGTGGAAGAAGCGCTCGCCTCGGGCTGCGACCAGATCATCATCATCACCGGCCGTGGGAAACAGGCCATTGAAGACCACTTCGACGTTAGTTACGAGCTGGAAAAGATGCTGGAGGAGCGCAAGAAGACCGATCTGCTCAAGATCGTGCGCGGCATCTCCGACATGATCCACGTTGCCTATGTCCGGCAGAAAGAAGCGCTCGGCTTGGGCCATGCCGTGCTCATGGCGCGCGAACTGG
>DATHQX010000215.1:0-5320 GCA_035482295.1 Verrucomicrobiia bacterium | reverse complement strand
GCCAGCGCGCGATACATCGCACCGCTCTCCAGATTGATGTATCCGAGGCGCCTGGCCACGCGCGCGGCAATCGTGCTCTTGCCCGACCCGGCCGGGCCGTCAATGGCAATCACCAATTTTCGCGGCGGCGCACTCATTCTTTGCTGGAGTCCTGCTTGGGAGGTTTGGGTCGTGCAGAAGCTGAAGGACGCCGTGGACGACGCTGCACCAGCGGCTTGCCCGGCCGCGGCGGCAGCGGCTCGAACCTGGGACGCGGCTTGAACTCCCGCACCGGTGCCGGCTGCAAAGACGAAACCTGCAGCATCACGCGCCCGTTAACGTGCACGAAGCTCAACTCCCGCGCGGCTTGCAGCGCATTGATCGCCTCGCGCACACGAGCCCTGCCGATCAGATGCGAGAAGAACTGCTCGACCTCTTCTTGCGGCGCAGCCAGCACGCAATCCAGATACTTCGAAACCAGCGCCGTCAGCGACTCGGCCACCGATACATGCATGCCCTCTTTCACCGCATCCGGCGACCAGCGAAAGAGCACGTCCCAGAAAACGCCTTCATCAGGCTTGTAGTCCACGCGGGTGATGCGCAGCCGCGCCCACAACTCCTCGAGCGCTCGCTCAAGCGCAGCCTCGGAAATGTCGCCACCCAACAATTCGCGCAACCGGCTCTTGGTGATCGGACCATCCTTCTGAATGTGCTGAAACGCGTGCGCCGCCAACGGTGAATACTCCGAGCGCGCACCGACCTTGGGTGCCTGTCGCGGATTGCGATCGCCGACCAGTCCGTAGAAATAGGGAAACACCGACGCCGAGACGATGAAGTTGTTGTCGGCAAAAACGTTGGCTTCGTAAGCACTCCGCTCGCGCAGCAGGCGAACCATCAAATCCTTGGCTTCGTGCGCTTCGGGATCGGCAAACGCCATCTGCACCATCGGCAACTTCTCATCGCTGCCCTTGTAAGCACCGACGAACGTGGGCACCAGCACGGCCGGCCGCTGCGGATACAACAGGCAGAATCCGACTGAGTCGATAAACGCGCGCGCGTCATCGAGCGTACGGACAGGCTGCCCGATCAGCCGCCACTTCTCGCGGCGCATTTCCTGGAGTTGCTGTTCGTGCATAAAAAGCGGCAGCTGGCCACTAGCAGCTACGCAACTAGCTCGAGCTCGCTGGCGATTCCAATTCCCTGCCATCAGCAGGAGATCCGAGTTACGACAATAACTATTGAAACGCTTCTGGCTAGTTGCTAGTGGCTAATTGCTAGTAGCTCGCGCATCCTTCAGATGCGCTTAAACGCGCGCTGAATGTCCTTAACAGAATACCGCAGAACCACCGGCCGTCCATGCGGACAGCTCATGGGGCAGTCGGTTTTGGCGAGCTCGCGCAGCAGCCATTCCATTTTATTCTGCTCCAGCGGCATATTAACCTTGATGGCCGCATGACAGGCAATGCTCGCGGCGATGTTCGTACGAATGCGCGCGAGATTCAGCGACTGCTCCTCGCGCTCGAACTGCTCAAGTATCTCGTGCAGCAGATGCTCCACTTCGCCGGCCGCCACGCCCGCCGCCGTGGTCTTCACCGCGATGGTACGCGTGCCAAAGGGCTCGACCTCAAAGCCGTTGCGGTTCAACTCGTCGGAGATCTCGGCGAAAACCGCCATCTGCCCCGGCGTCAGCTCAACCAGCATTGGCATTAGAAGTTGCTGCCGCTCCGGCGACTCAGCCAGTCGCTGCTTGCAGATCCTCTCGAATAGGATGCGCTCGTGCGCTACATGCTGATCGATGATCCACAAGCCCTGAGCGTTGATCGCCAAAATGAACGAGTCGCGAATCTGTCCAACCGGCTTCAGCGAAGCCAACGATTCCAGGCTGACCGGTGCATCTTCTTCGGGCAGCTCAGGCGAGCAGCCGCTTCCGCCAGGAACCGCAGCGGGCGTCGCGGCCACTCCACCAAACGTCTGCGGCCCAAAGCGCGCCACTGGGACAGCCGCGTTCGCATGAACTTCAAAACCGCCGCCCTCGAATTGCAGCGGCACCGTCATGGGCGGCAATTCCTGCGCGCGCAGCGCGAACGATGCGTCAGCTTCGGTGATCTGCAATCCATCGCCGCCAAAATCCTGCCCTCCCGCCGAAAGCGATGGCGAGGCCTTGGGGCTGGCATGGATCTCTGCCATAAACGACGGCACTGGACGCGCCTTCATCAGCACCGCCCGCACCGAATCGCGGATGAAATCATGCAGCAGGGACGACTGGCGGAAGCGCACCTCGACCTTCGACGGGTGCACATTCACGTCAACCTCGGTCGCCGGCATCTCCAGGAAGAGCAGCACCACGGGATACACGGTCGGCGGAATGATGTTGCGATAGGCCTCGGTCAGCGCGTGCTGCACCAGCCGATCGCGAATCAGGCGGCCGTTAACGAAGATGAAGATGGAGTTGCGATTGAGCTTCTGGATCTCCGGTCGCGAGACAAAACCGTGCAGCTTGATCTCGCCCTTCATCGGCTCCTCCCGCACCTCGTCGTCGGTCTGGCTGCGGCGCCACGGCGGAGGCTGCGGCAGTCCAACCCGCTCCAACGGCAGCAGCGCGCTCAACGGAATCAGTTGATCCAGCGTCTCCTTGCCGAAGACTTGATAGATTCTCTGCGAGTGGTCGGCCACCGGCGGTGCAATCAGCATCGCGTTCGTCGCTGAATGCAGCTCCCAATGCATCTCGGGATGCGCCAGCGCATAGTGCGTCACCAGAGACGCGATGTGCGAGAGTTCGGTCGACTCGGCCTTCAGGAATTTGCGTCGCGCGGGAATGTTGTAGAACAGGTCGCGAACGGTGATACACGTTCCCAGCGGCAGACCGGCTTCTTCGACCGTGAGAATCTTTCCCCCGGCAATCTCGACGACGGTTCCCGCCGCGTCTTCCGGCGCATGGGTCTCCAGCCGCAGCCGGCTGACGGAGGCAATCGACGGCAACGCTTCGCCGCGAAAGCCCAGCGTCGCGATGGTCAGCAGGTCGTCGGCGTTGCGGATCTTCGACGTCGCGTGGCGTTCGAAGGCCAGCATAGCGTCGTCGCGCACCATGCCGCAGCCGTCGTCGGTGATCTGAATGAGTTTCTTGCCTCCAGCCTCAATCTGCACGCGAATCCGCCGCGCACCCGCATCCAGAGAGTTCTCCAGCAGCTCCTTCACCACCGACGCCGGGCGCTCGACTACTTCGCCCGCGGCGATCTTGTTGGCAACATTTTCGGAGAGAACGTGGATGCGGCCCATCGAGTACTACGTTACATGAGGGTAGTGATTCGTGGTTAGCGGATAGTGGGAGCAAACTCGGTGCCCCACTCATCCGCGGTTTTCGGATGAGTGGGACGGATATCCCGTAGGTCTAGTCTGCTGCATTTGCGGCCTTCCCCGCTTCCCTGCGACGTCTTCCCGACATCAGGTAGATGTTCGCACGCGGCTCAAACAGCGGATCGGCCGAGGCTTCGATGCCATCGACTCGCGGGATGGGGTCGAAGATGATCTGCTGCTGCTCGCCGGCGTTGTTGTCGGCCACGACGGTCAATGCGATCTCGCCGAACTCTACCACCTTGCGGCTCTCGGGCCAGCGCACGGTCGCATCATCAGTCACGTCGCCTTCTTCCGCTAGCTGCACCATGATGAGGAATTTCACCGGCTCCTTAGCCACGCGCTGCTGAATCTCATCCATCAGGAAGTTGGGGCCTTGCTTGGCCGCGGCATCGTCAACGTATTCATTGCCCGCAACCGGCAGAATGCGATACCGCCCAAACTGACTCTTTCCCTCAGCGTTAGTGAATTTAAATGCCGAAACAGCGAAGAACGACTCGCGCGCAAAGCTGGTCGGAATCGGCTTGGGCGCCTGCACAAAGGCCAGCGCCGCCGGATGACCTCCCAGGAACTGCTCGATCGCGTTCGGATGCGGTCCGGCAAAATCGGTGGCGATCAGGGCATTCAGAAATTCGAGAAACTCTTCCGCCGTCCGCGCCGGGAACATGTCGACCGAGTGCGCGACGATGTCGGTGTGGGAATGCTCGGCAAGATGGAAGCGAATCGCACAGCCACGCGGACTGGCGTTCTGCCCATCGTTGTCGGCAACAGTGGGAATACCGGCAAAATCCGACAAACGCACCGACACGGGAGTCGAACTTCTCTGGATGTGCGGTGCACGCGTGAGCGACTGAGCTGCAGCCGCCGGCTTGAACTCGCCCTGCAACAGCACACCCTTGGCGTGCGCGGGCCGGAAGCCCGGATGCGGTCCCTGGTCAATTTTGTCGAAGGCATCGATAGCATCGCGGCTGAGCTTGAGAACTTTTTCGTCTGTACTGAGCGGCATATTTTCACCCCACTTAAGAAATCGGTTGATCGTAATACTCTACTCGCGGGCCCAGAGAGGTGCACGGCGGAGCAGATGAAAGTTCGATGACGGCGAGCGCGTCCTGGCTTCGGCAATGTGGGAAAGCCTGCGGATAAATCTTCGCTTTGCCTTGGGCTTGCGATACCGTAGGACGGAGGTTTCAGCATGCGCCACCTGAGAATCCCTCTTACCGTTGTCACGCTTCTGGTGCTGTCAGCCGCTTTGCCGGCCGACGACAAGCAGAAGTTCGATGGCAACTGGCAGACCACCGTCTCGTGTCCTAGCTTTCGCGACGCGCTCGGCTTTTCCTACCAGTTCGTCAGCACTGTGAAAGACGGCGTGCTACATGGCGTTCACGGCACCGAGGGCCAGCCAAGTTCGCTGGTCATCGATGGCGCGATCCCGCCCGACGGCAAGGCCTCTCTGTACGCCAAAGGTCGCACCGGCTCGAAAGAATATGTTCCCGGACGCGACACAGCGAAGGGAACGGAATACGGCTACAACATCAACGCCCATTTCGAAGACACAACCGGTACCGGTACGCGCGTCGAAGGCCGTCCCTGTACGCTGAAATTCGCCAAGGAGTAGTGGGTACTGTGCACTTGGCTTCCCCATATCTAGGTTCGTTCAGTTGCTACTTTGATCCGGCGCCGTCTTCTTCCAGACAGTAGGAAGGTCCACGGTGAAGCCGAATTGACCACCGAGCCTTGGGCTGGCCTCGTACTTCCCACCCAACAGACCAAAGGTCACGGTGAAGCCGTGGCGTGGACCGTAGTAACCTCCGACCATCCCCTGCAACTGGCGTCTGCCGAGTTGGTCGTTGTCGGCGAAGCCCCCATAGGCTTCGGTACCCAGAGTCAGCTTGGAAGTGAAGTCGTGAAGCAGAGAAACTCCTCCTGTAACAACGTGGCCCCGGGTAGTTTGAACGCCGATCACTCCCGTGCTGGTATTGCCGGCGAACAG
>DATHQX010000214.1:0-2680 GCA_035482295.1 Verrucomicrobiia bacterium | reverse complement strand
CAATCGTCACCACCTCCGCCATCGAGAGCGGATTCGGATAATAACTCCGAAACAAATCCAGATGCTCGCGAACCCGCAGCGTCTCCGGAATCCGCGCGACCTGCAGCATCGCACCCACCCGTAGCCGTGTTGCCGGCGTCTGCGGATCGCCGCCAAACACCCGCGCCGTTCCGGCAGTCGGAGCAATCAACCCGAGCAGCAGACGCACCGCCGTAGACTTGCCCGCGCCATTCGGCCCCAGCAAAGCCACAACCTCGCCCGCCCGCAGCGCAAGGTCCAACCCATCCAGCGCAAGCGTATCGCCGTAGCGCTTCGTCACGCCGGTCAACGTGGCAACCGCCTGTTGCGGCTGTATCGCCGAAGCATATCGTTCAAACTCCGTCTCTCGCATCACTGCAGTAGTGGACATCCCATGCCTCCTCTGTCATCTGCCGACACAAGAGATCATCCTCCCGCTCACCGCCCCGCAACAGTGGAGATCGTCACGAAACAACATGACAACTGTCACACGTCTCAACCAAGCATCGCCAGCACATCCTCACGGCTAAGCCCCAGCTGCCGCAGCGTCCGTATCGCCAGAGCATCATGCCGCTTCGCCAGCCGCACGCCATGCTCATCCACCATCAGCCGAGTATGAAAATAATCGACGACCGGCAAACCCAGCGCCCGCTGCAGCAACATCTGCCGCGCCGTTGACTTCAACAGATCCGCCCCCCGCACAACCTCAGTAATCCCCATCGCCGCATCGTCGACAACACAAGCCAGTTGATAACTCGGCAGACCATCCTTCCGCCAAACCAGAAAATCCCCAAAGTCCACACCCGCCGTAAAGCTCTGCGCCCCCAGATTGCCATCAACGAAGCCAACAACCTCACCATTCGAAACCCGAAACCGATAATTTATCTCCGGTACGAGACTCCGCGATAGAGCCTCACCCGCAGGCCGACAACGCCCGTCATACACCGGCTCATCATCCACATCCTCATGCGGAGCGTGCATCATCCGCGCCAGATCCTTCCGGCTGCAGCGGCACGGATAAACAAACCCCGCCTTCAGCAACCCCTCAAACGCCTTCCGATAAAGACCCACACGCTCTGACTGCGCAATCATCGGAGGCTCCCACTCAATCCCCAGCCACGCGAGATCCTCCAACATCGCCTCCACAAACTCAACCCTCGACCGCTGCGGATCAAGATCCTCGTTGCGAAGCATCAACGTCCCACCCGCCGCCTCAGCGCGAAGCTGCGCCACGCGAAACGTACTCGCATGCCCCAAATGCAACAGGCCTGTCGGCGACGGAGCCAGCCTTCCCACATAGCCGTGTTTCGAATTCATCCTTCCAGCAGAATAGCTTCAGTCGCCATCTACCCACCAAAAAAGCTTGTCATTCTGACCCTGAGCGAAGTGAATGGGAAGAACTCCCGAATTTCGCTTGTTGCGTCTCCCAATCTTCCCGAAGCGTGACCCAGCAACGTTCACAGCTACATATAGTCCACCCCATACTGCACCGGAATCTGCGTAAACGCGATCCGCGTAGGCGCACTCTCCCGCGCCGGAAGCATCCCCGCAAAGTGCAGCGTCGTATGCCCATACTTCAGATTCAGCTTGTCCATCGTCGCCGAAAGCTGCCCGCGATTATTCGGGTCACCAAACAGATCCTCCTGATGCTCATTCTCCGGAATCAAATCCCGCAGCGTCACGCCCACAAAAAACGGCCGCTGAAACTCCGCTCCCTGAGGCCGCTGCTTCCAAATCCCGCGCAGCACCTCCAGCAGCGTCAGCGTGTCCTGGGAATCCCTGAACCGCGCCTCCATCCCCCACCCCGAGTGCTTGATCCCGCTGAAATGTTTCTTCGCCTTAGCCATCCTCTCCGCCTGCTCCCGCGTCAGTTGAAACCGAATCGTAACCGCCATCGACCCCGCATAAAACTTCTCCATCCGCAACCGCATCGCCGCCTTGTGCAGCAGCTTGTGCGCCACCGACCAAGCCCCCTCCTGCGACCGAAACTCCGGAGCCATCACATGCGAGTGCCCCAGCGACTTCTGCACCCCACTCGACACCGGCGCGCCATCATCCCCCGTCGCCTCGCCGCGCAGCCAGTGATACAACCTATCGCCCCACACGCTGTCCCAAAGCTTATGCATCTCCGCACGATCCAGCGCCAGCAACTGCTCCATCGTCGTTATGCCCTTCGCATTCAGCCGAACCTCAGTCCGCGCCCCCACCCCCGGCAGGTCCCGCAGCTCAAGATGAGCAATCGCCCGCGGCAACTGCGAAGGCAGCAGCCCAATCAGCCCATCCGGTTTCTGCATATCGCTGGCAATCTTCGCCAGATAACGATTAGGAGCCATCCCGATCGAACACCGCAGCGCCACACCCACGTTCTTATAGATCGATTGCTTAATATCCAGCGCAATCTTCCGCGCCCGCGGAGGCTCCTGCTCCCGCCCAATCAGCTGACACACCATCTCATCAATCGAAGGCGTATGCGCCACCGGACAACACAACTCCACCGCATCCGCAATCGCCTTCGAGTACTTCGCATACTCCGTATGATTCCCCTCGATCAGCACAATCTCCGGACACTTCTTCTTCGCCTCACCCACCTGCGTCCCGGTCTTGATCCCCAGCGCCTTCGCCTCATAGCTCGCCGCGATGCAGCAAGTCGTATCCGCCATCG
>DATHQX010000213.1:0-26178 GCA_035482295.1 Verrucomicrobiia bacterium | reverse complement strand
TCATCTGCTTGGCGCGATCGCTATACCAGTCGATACCGTGTCCATGCGCCTCCATGCCAACCGCATCGATACAGGCGTCAGGTCCACGTCCGCCGGTCAGTTCTTTCAGTGTCTCGATCAGGTCATGTGTCTGCGAGTAGTCGACGGCTTCGGCGCCGCCGTCCTGCGCCAATCGAAGCCGCTCCGGCAAGCGATCGATGGCGATAACTTTTCCCGCTCCCAGCATCTTGGCGCTGCGAATCGCAAACTGACCGACTGGTCCGCAACCCCAAACAGCGATGACGTCGCCGCCCTTGATGTTGCAGTTCTCCGCCGCCATGTATCCAGTGGGAAAGATGTCGCTAAGGAAGAGCACCTGCTCATCTTTCAGATCGCTCTCAATCTTCAGCGGACCTACATCGGCGAAGGGCACGCGCGCGTACTGTGCTTGGCCGCCGGCGTATCCGCCATACATGTGCGAATAACCGAACAGACCTGAACCCGAATATCCGTAGAGCGCCTCAGCGATTTGTGCGTTGGGATTGCTGTTATCGCACAGCGACCACAGCTCCTGCTTGCAGTAGAAGCACTGTCCGCAGGCGATGGTGAACGGTACCACCACGCGGTCGCCAATCTTCCTCTTCTTTACCTCGGACCCGACTTCCACGATCTCGCCCATAAATTCGTGGCCGAGAATGTCGCCCTGCTCGAGCGTCGGAATTACGCCATCGTAGAGGTGAAGGTCAGAGCCGCAGATGGCGGTCCGCGTAATCTTCACAATGCAATCCTTCGGATTGAGGATCACAGGATCGGGCACGCTTTCGACTCGGACATCATGTTTGCCAAACCAGCACAGAGCCTTCATCGCACACCTCCACTTTGAACTCCGGCAAATTGTGGTTTGAGCTTTGCCGCTTGAACTTCGTGCGGACCTTTGCGGAGCTGCTGCGTAGCTTCGGGCTCTTTCATCGAATGCAGTACCTTCACGGCAGATGAGCGTCGACCCGATGGCTGTCCCACGACGGTCGGAATCTCGCCGGTTTCCATCAGCGCCTTGAAGCGGCGTAGATCCTCGCGGACCTGGCGCTCGGGATCGCGCCCCATCATCTTGGCGAAAGCCGCCCCGATCTTGCCAACTGGGTTGTGATAGGTGAGCGCGACCGTGACTTCCGTACCCGCGCCATTGGTTGAAGGCCTAAACTCGACCGAGCCACGATGACTAATCGCCGATCCTGGCAGAGAACGCCAGACCAGGTATTCGCCCGGACGTTCGTCGACCACCTCAGCGTCCCACTCGATGGGCACTCCCGCCGGACCTCTTGCGACCCAGTGTGAGAAGCGTGAACCCTTGGTAGTCACGCTGATGAGGTGCTTCATGAAGCGGGGAAGGTTTTCGAAGTTGTGCCAGAAGTGATAGAGCTCTTCTGCGGGGCGATCGATGGTAAATGTCTTCTGAACGTGAATCGCCGTCGGAGTCAGCGTACTGCGCTTGGCGCCGGCGATGGCCCCCAAAGCGCCGACTGCGGCCAGAGCTGTTCCGCCTAGTGACTTGCGGGAAAGACCGTAAATGGCAAGCGCTCCGCCGCCCAGAACTGCTGCCCAGGGCTGAATGGCTTTTGCGCGCGAGTTGCCGGAGCGAGCTCCGTTGGCTCGTGTGGAATTAAGGTTCATTTTCATGCCTCGCGAATTGGGTTAATGCTGGTGGGATGCGAGCGAGGCAGGAGGGTTTGCGCGCAAGCAACAAGAAGCGCGCAGCAACGCTGCTGGTTTAAATGAACACAGAAAAAGCCGGGAAGCTGAATCTTTCCTGGCTCTTCCTTTTGTAATCGTTCAGCTATGCCGCCAGCAATAAGTGGTCCTCGGCGAGCTCGGCAGTTCCGGCCTCGCATGCTGCGGAGTGGTTCTCCTCCACGGCATTGCGGAACGCCGACTCGTTGATCCACACGCTCTTCAGCGGTCTCTTCGCGTCGTCCGTCTTAATCCACACGCGGGTCAGCGCGGGATAGAACGTGGTCAGATTCTTGATACGGTCTTTGTAGAACATGGTTCCTCCTTAGAGAGCGCAACAAGGCGCAGCTATGGAGGGGTGATCCTGATCGGAATGGCAGGATGCACTCGCCCGGGTTCACGTAACACTCCGTGACCGGACAAGCAATGCAGCGCTCAGGCGAGCATGGCGAGGCGATACGCGGAGCCGGAAGTTCGTGTCCTCCAGTTACTCGGAGGTTCAGATGATTTGTCGCATTTCATAAACACGCCAAGTATCTTGGCAACACCAGTTTAGATGATTTCCGCCCTGCGTAGTTCCAAAAAAGGGGCAGGAAAATGGCCCAGCGCTGCGCAGCATCCAGCCAACATCTCGTGCCCGAACCAACCGCATGTGATTTCCGTCACTACTTTGCGTGATGGCTCATTTCCGTACGCTTGATGTAGAGGCTTAGACTAAAGCTTCATCCCCTTTGTGAGGTCTTATGAGTGCAACTACTAAGCCGGCCCCTGCAAACTTACTGAAAGCCGATCCTTCTTCCGATGTCTATCGCTCCGAAAGTCATCCACTTGACCCCATCTTCCAGCCGAAAAGCGTAGCCGTGATCGGCGCCTCGGAGCGCGCCGGCAGTGTCGGCCGCTCCGTGCTCTGGAACCTGTTAAGCAGCCCGTTTGGTGGAACGGTGTTTCCGGTCAATTCGAAGCGCTCGAATGTGTTGGGCATCAAAGCCTATCCGAGCGTGAGCGACCTGCCCGAGAAGGTTGACCTGGTGGTGGTTACGACACCGGCCGACACTGTGCCTGCTCTGATCAACGAATCGGTCGAGTGCGGTATTCCGGCGGCCATTGTTATCTCCGCCGGCTTCAAGGAATTTGGCGAGCACGGCAAAGAGCTGGAGCGCGAGATATCGCAAATCATCAAGGGCAAGATGCGGCTCATTGGCCCCAACTGCCTGGGCGTGATGAACCCGATTCGCGGCTTGAATGCGACCTTCGCGCACAGTGTCGCACGCCCGGGCAACGTGGCCTTCATCAGTCAGAGCGGCGCGCTCTGCACGGCAGTCCTCGACTGGAGCTTGCGCGAGAATGTCGGCTTCAGCGCGTTTGTCTCCATCGGCTCGATGCTCGACGTGAACTGGGGCGATTTGGTCGACTACTTTGGCAGCGACCCGCGTACGCAGAGCATCGTCATCTACATGGAATCGATCGGCGACGCCCGCTCGTTCCTGTCGGCTGCGCGCGAGGTCTCGCTGACCAAGCCGGTTATCGTCATCAAGGCGGGACGCACGGCAGCTGCCGCCAAAGCAGCGGCTTCGCACACCGGAGCCCTCACCGGCAGCGATGAAGTCCTCGACGCGGCCTTCCGCCGCACCGGCGTTCTGCGCGTGAACAGTATTGCTGACATCTTCTTCATGTCAGACGTACTGGCCAAGCAGCCGCGTCCACGCGGCAATCGCCTGTGCATTCTCACTAACGCCGGAGGGCCGGGCGTACTGGCTACCGACGCTCTCGTTGCAGGCGGCGGCGAACTGGCGGAACTCTCCGAGCAGACAATGAAGGCCTTCGACGAGTATCTTCCGGCGCAATGGAGCCACAACAATCCGGTCGACATCCTGGGCGACGCCGAACCCGAGCGCTATGCCAAGTCGCTGGAGATCGCCGCGAAAGATCCGAGTATCGACGGCATGCTGGTGGTGCTGACGCCGCAAGAGATGACCAATCCCACGCAGATTGCCGAAAAGCTGAAGCCCTATGCCAAGGGCTTGGGCAAGCCGGTGCTGGCGAGTTGGATGGGCGGAGCCGAAGTCGCCGCGGGCGAGCAGATCCTGAATCAGGCCGGCATTCCCAGCTTCCAGTTTCCCGATAGTGCTGTGCGCGCCTTCAACTACATGTGGCGTTATGCCTACAACCTGAAGGGCATCTACGAGACCCCCGCTATTCCGCAAAACGCCGATGCTGCCTTGCAGCGCGGCAAAGCAGAGCACATCATCCGCGAGGTGCGAGCGTCGGGCCGTACCATCTTGACCGAGTACGAATCGAAGCAACTGCTGAAGGCGTATGACATCCCCACGGTCGAGACTCGCGTTGCCATTACCGAACAAGAAGCGGTGGATGCCGCGAATGACATTGGCTATCCCATTGTTCTCAAGCTGTACTCGCTGACGATTACGCATAAGACCGATGTCGGTGGCGTGCAGCTCAATCTGCGCGATGCCGCAGCGGTGAAGGCTGCGTTCCAGGGCATCAAGCAGGCGGTGACGGAGAAGGCTGGAGCTGAGCACTTCCAGGGCGTCACGGTTCAGCCGATGGCGAAACTGGACGGCTACGAGTTGATCATCGGCAGCAGTTTGGACTCGCAGTTCGGGCCGGTGATTCTGTTCGGCACTGGTGGACAGCTGGTCGAAGTGTTTAAGGACCGTGCGCTGGCGCTGCCGCCGTTGAACTCGACGCTCGCGCTTCGGCTGATAGAGCAGACGAAAATCTATACCGCGCTGAAGGGTGTTCGCGGCCGCAAACCGGTCAACCTGCAAGCGCTGGAAGAGCTGCTGGTGCGCTTCAGTCAGCTGGTGGTCGAGCAGCCGTGGATCAAGGAGATTGACATCAATCCGCTGCTGGCCTCGCCGGAGCGCCTGCTTGCGCTGGATGCGCGTGTGGTGGTCCATGGCCTGGAAATGGCCGAGGAGAATCTGCCCAGCGCCGCCATTCGTCCGTATCCCATTCATCTGATCAGCGAATGGACCATGAAGGACGGTAAGCCGGTAACCATCCGGCCGATTCGCCCGGAAGACGAGCCGGCGATGATCGAGTTCCACAAAAAGCTTTCCGAACGCAGCGTCTATCTGCGCTACTTCCAGCCTTTGAAGCTGACGCATCGCACCGCGCACGAGCGGCTGACGCGCACTTGCTTCATCGATTACGACCGCGAGATGGCGCTGGTGGCCGAGCGGCAGCTCGATGGCGGGGGGAAAGAGGTGCTGGCGGTCGGGCGTCTAAGCAAGCTGCATGGCCGCAATGAAGCGGAGTTGGCAGCCGTAGCCATCGACGCCGCACAGCACAAGGGGCTGGGCACGGAACTCTTCCGCCGGCTGATTCAACTGGCGCGCGAGGAGAAGCTATCCAAGCTGGTTTCCAATATGCTGCCGGATAACCGCGAGATGCGGGCGCTCTGCACCAAGCTGGGATTCACGATGCATTCCAGTCTGGAAGACAACATGATCCGCGGCGAATTGGAGCTGTAAACTAATCCTCGGCACAAAAACTAAGCGCGTTCCTTTCCCGGGAACGCGCTTTTGTATGTCTCGACGAAAGACGCGAGGCTACTTGACGATGTTTCCGCCAAAGCGGAATGTTGGTCCGACGGAAAACCGCACGCTGTTCTGGCTGCTGCCCAGAACATTGCTGAACATGTTGTAGTGCACGTAATCGGCAGCCGTGCGGACGCCGAAGTGTTTGGTGAGATTGAAATCCATGCCGCCGCCAAATCCGTAAAACGTGACGGTGTCGGTCTTCTGCATGTTGGGCCCAGCCAGGACAACGGCGACCTGGCTCGCAAAAGGATCTTGCGGGTGCAGGGTCGCGACTTCATGCAGGGAGCCCAGCGCCGGCCTTACAAAAAATGTCACGGGCTTAAAGTGCCGGATGTTGATCTGTGGTCCGGCGCTATAGGTATAGGTCGTCGAACTGGTCGGCATTCTCAGCGCATAGCCGGGAGGAAGTTCACCGATAGCCTGCAACTCGGCTATCTCACCCGCCAGAGTCTGTTGCAGACCGGAGTTGAGCATGTTGGGCGTGATGACGTTGTCCCCAGTGAATACGCTGAAGTCGAACCCGAGCGCCAGCCAGGTCTTCCAGTTCCAACCGAATTCGGTATTGAACCCGTTCTGGCTCAGATTCAAGCTGGGAGTACTGAAGTATCCGTACCCGGCGTACGCGTCAAAGCGGTTGACGTAAGTTTGCTGGGAGACACAGGTGAGAGACGTTATGAAAATGAAGAGCAGTACCACTATGGAGAGAGTCTTGGGCCGCATATAAAAAAATCTCCTTGCCACTTGCCCTAGGATCGGGTAAGTCAGCCTAAGTTGAATCAGTGCAGTTTTGTGCGGTGGGCTTTGCCGGGCAGGTTCTTTAGTCGAAGCCCGAAAATTACTCCGCGTCGTTAGTGTGCTCCTTTGGGAACCTCTCAATCAGTAACAAAGGGCAAGTGTTCTGCGGTTTTGGTTCCAAAATGGCACCCAATTGGACAAAACTCCGGCAAGACTAACAGGAACACTTTCGGATTCGCAATGTTTCTGTGCCGTGTAACTACCATTTTCGTTGTAGGTGGATAGAAGCCGGCGAATCGTCAGCGGGAGTTTGCTGTTGCATCGCCTGCCAATGCCAGACGTCTGGCGATGATGGCGTAGGCCGCGGCGTTGAAGGCCAGCCCGATGTGCGTGCCTGCGACCTCGAAGTCACTGCCGGACTCTCCCGTGATGCAGTAGCGCCAGTCGGCGATGCCGTCGTTGCGCGTGTAAATCGCCGTCTGGAAAACCGAAGCCGGCATGCTGTGCCGCAATGAGCAGAGAAATTCGCAGGTGCAGCGTCCGGTGTAGCAGGTGGGGAAAACGCCGCTTCCATGTTCTTCCAGAATACGTTTGCGCACTGTTTCTGCCGCACGCAAAACGGCTCGGTGCACGACGGTTCCGCGGAAGGGCGACGCCAGCGTGATTACCGACGCGATGTCGTTCGGCCGCTGGTCCGCCACCGCGCGGGCGATGATGCCGCCCAGACTGTGTCCGATCAGGTGGATCTTCGCGCCGGTCTCCAGTAAGGCCTTGTCTATGCTTTCGTTGAGCCGCTGCCGGATGAGCAGGTTGGGACACTCGGCGTTCCATCCGATGCGCGAAAAATAAGGCCGGTACCCGATCCGGCCCAGCCAGGAATGAAGTTGCGACAGGTACGCGTCTGTACCTAGAAAGCCCGGCACCAGCACCACACCCGAGCCGTCACCGCGCGGAATTCCAAGACCGTAGTACACCGGCGAAGAGTGCAACAGCAGCAGGTCGGCGGCGAAGAGCGCTTCCTTCCAGATGGGCACGTCTGCCTGCGCGATGTCTTCATGAAACGGTGCAGCCGGCGGTGGCGCCATAAACGGTTTGCGATCTCCCCGACATGGCGGACCCTGGAGGCGCCACCAAGAGCCGCGATCGGAGGCGGCTTTCGGGGAGTTAGTGTAGAGATAGCGCCGCGAGGTTGCCAACAAGAATCTGCCAAGCCCGTTGGGAATTTACCGAGATTACTCACTTCGGACGCCGGAACAGGTAAAGGACGTGCCGTCGCTCGCGGCACGTCCTTTAAGGTGCTCATCAACTCCTGGTTTGAAGTCAACTACACCTGAATATTCGGTTCATTATGCAGTCGCTGTCTCGATCTTGATCGGACGACCGCGGCGGCCGCGACGAGCTGCCGGCTTGGTTGCCCGCTTCGGCTCGGGCCGATGCATGACCGTGTCGATCAGAGCCTTCTCAGCGGTAACGAAGTTCTTTACGCCTTCCCGAGTCAAATCCGGGATCGGAATGAACGGGAACGGCGCGATCATGTTCAGCGTCTTGCCGGCGGCGCGCATGCCAGCATTGGCTTGTTTGCCGGCGACGTCGATCAGCTTCTTCTGCGCATCGATAAACGCGTCAGTCGCTTCTTTGGCCAACTCGGTCAGTTCCGTCTGTTTGGCCCTGCGGCCAGGCTCTTTGGTCCCCGTGGCCTTCGAAGCCTGCTCCGCGATCACATCGAGGAACTTCCGCTGAGCGTGAACGAAGGTCTCCATCCCTTCGCGCGCGACTTCGACCAGGCCTTCAGGATCGAAGCCTTTCCCGGTTTTGATGGCATTCAACCAGGTGTTGGTCTGCTTGCTCGCCATCTTCAGGAACTCATTCTGCATGTCGATGAAGGTGTCGAAGCCACGTTGAACCAACTCGGTCATAGCGACGGCAGCGGCATTGCCGCCCACTCGCTCCTTAAAGCCGGTGGTCACGATTTCGTGCTCGCGTTGCGCCAGACCGAGCAGCAGCTTCTGGCCTTCGATGAAATTATTCATGACCTCGCCGGCCAGTTCGCTGGCGATCAGCGCCGGACAGAAAGCGGGATCGGCGAAGCGGCTGCGGATCATCTTCATGGCATTGGCGTTCTGAGTCATCGCCAGGTCGACCAGGATGCGCTGGGTTGCGAAGAAATTTTCGACTCCCTGCTGCACCCATCCCGACAGCAGCGATACAAAGGACGAATCCCCGTTGTGGACTGTGGAGGATTCCTTTTCGATTCTAGGCATGATAACCTCCGAAATTGCTGCAGTGCAGCATCAACTCGAGCGTAGTATTCTCAATAGTGAGTGTCAAGCTGTTTAGAACATAATTTTGCGCTGCAACAGAGGCTCCCGCCATGGACTCGGACCGCATCGTCGTCAAGAAATACGCAAACCGCAGACTCTACGACACTTCCAACAGCCGCTATATCAACTTGGAAGACATTGCCGCCCTGGTCCGAAACGGGAAAGACGTGCAAGTGCTGGATGCGAGCACAGGCGAAGACATCACCCGCGTCACGCTGACGCAGATCATCGTCGAAGATGCCAAGGACCAGCCCTCGGGTCTGCCTCTGGAACTGCTGCGCCAGTTGATCCAGGCCTCCGATCGCGTGGGCCAGGAATTCATCATGTGGTATTTGAAATCGGCGTTTGACGCCTACTCGAAAGTGCAGAGTTCGTTGCAAACCCGATTGAGCGAAATGCAGTCCGCCGCGCTTTCGCCGATTCAGATGGTAAAGAGCTTTCTGCAAACACCAGCGGCGGAGAAGGGCGACGACAACGCCGAGGAGCTTGCAGAACTTCGTCGGCGCCTGGCTGAACTGGAAGCGCAAAAAACGCGCGTGCGAAAGCGTCCGGCGAAGAAAACAGCTGCAAAGAAACGCAGAACATAATCCTCCCTGGCGCGAATTCAGCCGCCGATCTGCCGTTGATTGCCTTTTGCTCGACACACCTCTTGACAACGCCGTGTATCCTAGCTTTTCCCTGTTCAAAATTTCATCTGCTGTTGGAAGAGAGGTTTTTGACCGTGAAAAGCTCTGTACTTCGGTTGCTTGGTTCTGCCGTGCTGGTGTTATCAGGGATGTTGAGCTTATCCGTTTGTGCCCGGGCCGCCGATAACAAACCCAACATCGTCTACATTGTCGCCGACGATCTGGGTTGGAAAGACGTGGGCTATCACGGCTCCGACATCAAGACGCCCAATCTCGACAAGCTAGCCCAGGACGGTGCGCGGCTTGAACAGTTTTATGCCCAGCCGATGTGTACGCCGACACGCGCGGCTCTGATGACTGGCCGCTATCCTTTCCGGTATGGACTGCAGACTCTGGTGATCCCTTCCGGCCAAACTTACGGTCTTGCTACCGACGAATGGCTGCTGCCGCAAGCGCTGAAGGAAGCCGGCTACGATACTGCCATCATCGGCAAGTGGCATCTGGGTCACGCCGATATGAAGTACTGGCCGCGCCAGCGCGGCTTCGATTACCAGTACGGGCCACTCATCGGCGAACTTGACTACTTCACCCACGAGCAGCACGGAGTGATCGATTGGTATCGGGACAATCAGGTCGTGAAGGAACCGGGGTACACAACAACTCTGTTGGGCAGCGATGCCGTCAAATACATTGACGATCACAATCCGTCGGTTCCGTTTTATATGTACTTGACATTCAACGCGCCCCATACGCCGTACCAAGCGCCCGAGGAATATGTCGACCAGTACAAGAACATCGCCGACCCCAACCGACGCGCCTACGCCGCCAGCATCACCGCCATGGACGATCAGATTGGCCGGGTGGTGGAGGCCCTGAAAAAGAATGGTATGCGCGACAACACCATCATCGTCTTCCAGAGCGACAACGGTGGGACGACGAATGCCATGTTTGCCGGCGAACTCGATATGAGCAAGGTCAAGCTGCCCTGCGACAACGGCCCGTATCGGGACGGCAAGGGCTCTCTGTATGAAGGAGGTACGCGCGTTCCGGCCTTGATCAACTGGCCCGGCCATATCAAGCCCGGCACGGTCGTGGATGGGATGATTCATGTGGTGGACACGTATCCCACGCTGATCGGGCTGGCAGGGGCATCGACGGCGAAGAGCAAGCCGCTCGACGGCGTTGACGTGTGGCCGACGATCAGCCAAGGCAAGCCGTCGCCACGTACCGAAGTGATCTACAACATTGAGCCGTTCCGCGCGGGAGTTCGCGAGGGCGACTGGAAGCTGATCTGGCGGACGCCGCTGCCGCAGGCCGTGGAGCTCTACAACATCGCACAGGACCCCTCGGAGAAGAACAACGTGGCGGCGCAACATCCCGAGAAGGTTGCGGAGTTACAGAAGCGCGCCAACGAACTGGCCGCCGTTCAGGTCAAGCCCTTGCTGCTGCAGCTTGAATTTATCGAATTCCGCAAGCGGGTGGCAGCACCACCGGCTCTACCGGGCGAGGATTACCAACTCGACAGCGAAGAGTAGGTGGCGCCACAGCGATCACCCTACTCGAGCGGGATGCGAGGTTGCATCCCGCCTTGACAAAGGCCCGGTGCGCATTCCACGATGCCCTGGGCCTTCAGAAGTTCAAGACATCTGGCCAAGGAGCGGCTGGGTTTAGCCGTTGTTCCTACAACTTGTTTCGCTGAACCGTTTTGTAGCCGGGACTGAATCTTTCTCGCACGGTCGGCCATAAGGAAAGCGATGGAGAAGGTTCTCGGTTTGGCCATGACGGGCGGTGGCGCCCGTGGGGCTTATCAGGCGGGTGTTCTCAAACGGATTGGGGAAATCAAGCTCGTTCGCGAGCGCGGCAATCCCTTTCCCATCGTCGGCGGTGCATCGGCGGGAGCGGTCAACGGAGCCGCGCTGGCCATGGGCAGCGACGACTTCTCCCAGTCGACCAACGTCTTAGCCAATCTTTGGGCCAATCTCAAACCCTCCGACGTCTATCGCTGCGATTTCGTTTCCCAGGCGCACAATTCTCTGGTCTGGATTCTCGATCTTTCCTTCGGCGGAGCGCTGGGCGGCGGCAATGCCCGCTCTCTGCTGGACGCGACACCGCTGCGACATTTCCTCAAGAAGCATCTCGACTGTTCACGCATTCAGGAAAACATTCGCCGCGGCCATCTCTACGCGCTCGCCATTTCGGCGACCAACTACAACTCCGGCAAGAGCTATCTTTTCATCCAGGGCCAAAAGGGCCATCCGATGTGGAACCGCAGCCGTCGGGTGACGCTCGCGACCAAGATTACGGTCGATCATATCTGCGCGTCGGCCGCGATCCCCCTGGTCTTTCAGCCGGTGAAGCTGGAGACAGCGAAGGGCACAGCGTTCTTCGGCGACGGCTGCCTGCGTTTGCAGCAGCCGTTGAGTCCGATCATCCGTCTGGGCGCCGAAAAGATTTTCGCCATCGGCGTTCGCTGCGAGAGTCGCGAGCACCAGGCCGATGAGAATGACGAGAAGGATCCTTCGCTCGCGCAAGTGATGGGCGTGCTGTTCAATGTGATGTTTCTTGACCACCTGGCCACCGACGTCGAGCATCTCGAGCGTCTGAATCAACTCATGCGCAGCGGGCATATCAAATCGAGCGGGCTGGAAGGGTGCGAGGAAATGCGTCCCCTGACCGTGCTGCAGGTGACGCCATCGGTCAACCTCACCGAGATTGCCGCGCAGCATCAGAAAGACATGCCCTATCTGATTCAGTACTTCGTGAACAGCCTGGGACGCGACGCTGCTTCGTGCTCCGACCTGATGAGCTATCTGCTCTTCACCTCGAAGTACACACGAGCCCTACTGGACCTCGGGTACCACGATGCCAATGCACGCATCGACGAGATTGAGGATTACCTGTTCGCAGACAATGGGAAGAATGGCAGGAGCACAATGGCGCCGAAGAACGGCCGATCGCGTGAAATGGACACACGACGAAACGTCACCGCCATTCGTTGACATCACCGCAACAACCTTCTGCTCTTGGTAACAAAACGGCAATCCTCTCATCTTGCTTCCTTGACAACCCCACTCTCCCGGAACGACGATTCGCTTAGGCGTGGTGTTTCATGATGCAGACCGCCAATGTGGTGACGCTCAAGCCGAAAACCCTCCAGGCTTTCGACGACTACATCCGCGCGGCAGAAGAAGCGATGCAGCCGTCGCTTACCGGGCGCAGTTCCTTCCTCTGGTCTGATTTGAATTCCGCGCGCGCGCAGCAGGTTAAGCAAGGCGAAGTTGTCGCGCAACTGTGGGCCGGCGACTGGCCGGTGAAAGTTCCCAATGGCCTCATTCACGACTGGGTGGGTGCGGCGTTCGTGTCCGACGCCACCGTCGAGCGGGCGCTGGCGCTGGTGCAGAACTACGACAACCACAAGAACATCTATCAGCCAGAGGTTATGGATTCGCGACTCATCAGCCATGAGGGAAACGATTTCAAGATTTTTCTGCGCTTGCTGAAGAAGAAGATCATCACCGTCGTCCTCGATACCGACCACGATGTGCATTATTCGGAGGTTGAGCCGAAGCGGTGGGTCTGCCGCTCGTTCACCACGCGAATCGCGGAAGTGGAAGATGCCGGCACGCCGAAAGAGAAGATCCTGCAGCCGGACACCGGCTACGGCTTCTTATGGCGTCTGTATTCGTACTGGAAATTCGACGAAAAGAATAACGGCTTGACCGTCGAATGCCGCGCCATCTCGCTGACGCGCGATATCCCGACCGGACTGGGATGGATCATCGAGCCCATCGTACGCAAACTGCCACAGGAATCGCTCATCCATACCCTGGAGGCGACGCGCAAGGCGCTGGCGGCGAGTTGAAGGTGAGTAAAGGACTCAGGCGTACGGTTTTGTGTCAGGGCAAGACTTCGGTCGTGCCGAAAGCGCCTTAAAAGACATTAGGCTGAACGTCTTCGGGTCGCCGCAGATGCAGTTGTTTTGATTTGTCATCCCGAGGAGACATTCAGGTCGACGAGGGATCTGCTTTTCGGAACCGCCTCGTTATGCTCCTGCGGCCAGCGCCCGTTGTTCTTTTTCCTCGGACTCTACTACCGGAGCGGGAATAGTTGCTGGCGCAACAGCCGTCGCCGACTCCTTAGCAATCGGAATCTTGCGCGTCCGCTTGGGCTTCGCTGCTACGGGAATCTGCGCATTCGGCCGTGCCCGCTTCCGGGGCACGGGGATGTCAGCCTGGGGCTGCACGCGCTTCGACTTGCCGGTCTTCACCTGTGGAGCTTCCGCGGCGTCCATCCTTGGCTTGACCCGCTTCGCGGTTTCGCAAAGCTCGGCGAAGCTTTCGCGCACGAACTTTTCCAGGTTCTCCGGATCGGGTACCGCTCCGACATCGCAACTGAATCCGAAATACGCGTTGCCGTTGTAGCTGAGGATGGCGGTGTTGACGCCCATCTCGCCCCCGATGGGAACGTACGGATACCATGACAGCATCTTGTGTCCCAGCAGGTAAACCGGCACCTGCGGACCGGGGACGTTGGTGACGATGATGTTGCACAAACTCAGCGGAAGCTGGCTGGCCACCGGTCCGATCGCCGCCCAGATCGGCGTCGGAATTGTCGCGAACAATCCGCCGGCGAAGCCGACGAACTCGGCCGCTCGCACCCGCTTCAGGAATTCCATGCGCTCGCGTACAAAGGTGAAGAGCTTTTGCGGGTCGCGCACATCCAGCGGAATGGTAACGGGCAAAAAGAAAATACGATTGCCGAGTTCACCTATGTCGCCGTTACCGCGCACGTTCACCGGGATCATAATGCGAACAGAGCGGCCCTTCACCTTCACGCCACGGAGCTCGGAGTAGCGGCGAATCGCGCTCGTCATCAGCGTGAGGATCACGTCGTTGACTGTGCCGCCGCAACGCTGACGCAGGGTGTGGATGTCCGACATCGCAATCTCGGTCCAGCCAAACTTCTGCGGGCCATGACAGACCACGTTGAAGGGAAGCCGCTCGGCCGGTGAGGCCAGTTCCGGCACGACGTTCATCAGGTTGGCCAGAGGCTCCGACGAATTAGCGAACATCTGTTGCGCGATCGCCATCGCCTCGCCATGCAAGGTGAGCACGCCCTTCACGGCAGAGAAGTACGACTTGAGCACGTTGTGCAGCAACTGAGCACCGGCATCGCTGATCGGTGGTAAAGGCGCGGGTTCCGGTTTCTTGCGCGGCGCCTGCGGCGCTACCGGAGTCTGCGACATCAGCACGCTCATGATTCCAACGCCGGCAATGCCATCCGCCATGCAGTGATGGATGCGCGCGATCATGCCCGTGCGATTGCCTTCCAGGCCGCGAACGAGGGTCAGGTCCCACAGCGGCCGGCTGCGCTCTAAATGCGTGCTGATGATCTTTGAGGTCAGCGCCTTCAGGTCGGTCTCTGTGCCGCGGCGCAGCGTTACCTGGCGAATGTGATTGCGGATGTCGAACTTGGAATCGAATTGCCAGCTGGGCAGGCCGATGTTGAAAGCAGGAAAGGCAACATGCTGCCGGTAGCGCGGAATCAGCGGGAGCTTCGATTCCACCAGGTCGCGTAACTGCTTCAGCGAGATCGCACCTTCGAAGACGCACACGCAGGCGATGCTGAGCGGCTGGCCCGGACGTTCGATGTAGAGAAACAGTGCGTCTCCCCAGGAAAAAGAATTGTTGGGCTGCGAGTCCGGCATAGATATCTCCCTCATAGCGAAGCTGGGACCGGCGAGAACCAGGTGCGTCTCATGATGGCTTCGTGGTGACCCTCCTCGCAGTGACGGGTGACCAATTTGGGAGTGATTCCTGTTTCGGGAACTTAGTGGGCGATGTGCGCTCTGTACTCGTCTGTACCGTGGTTTTGTGAGAAGTTGGATGCGACCTCTACGTATCCAGGGACCCTGTATGCCGCAAGCCTCTCGTCACTACGATTTCGACTACATCATCGTCGGCTCGGGATTCGGCGGCAGCGTGAGCGCGCTGCGCCTCAGCGAAAAAGGCTATCGCGTGGCGGTGATGGAGATGGGGCGTCGCTGGACGTCGCAGAATCTTCCGGAGACGAGTTGGTCGCTGCATCGGTGGTTCTGGCGGCCGAGCATCGCGCTGCGGGGCTTCTTCAGCATGCGCTACTTCCGCCATGTCACCATCCTGCATGGGTGCGCGGTCGGCGGCGGATCCATTACGTATGCCTGCACCATGCTGCGCCCGCCAGACAAAGTGTGGGACAACGGATCGTGGAAAGGCCTCGCCGACTGGAAGCGTGAGATGCCGCAGCACTACGACACCGCGTCACGCATGCTTGGCGTCATCGAAAATCGAATTCTTGGGCCGTCGGATCGCCTGTTGCAAAGAGTCGCAAACGAAGCCGGCGTCGGCGACACGTTCTATCGCACCAGCGTAGCGATCTTTCAGTCGCCGGAAGGTGTGCCGGCGGGCACCACGATGTCCGATCCGTTCTTCGGCGGTGAAGGCCCTGACCGTACGACATGCAAAGGTTGCGGCGGCTGCATGATGGGCTGTCGCCATGGCGCTAAGAACACTCTCGATCTGAATTATTTATACCTGGCGGAAAAGCGTGGAGCGCAGGTTTTCGCTGAGACCCGCGTCGTCGATATTCGCCCGCTGGATGGCGTAAAGGACGGGGGTTCGGGATACGCTGTCGAGACGGTGGACACGTTCTCCCGCGTGCGACGCAATCGCCGGCGCTTCACCTGTCGCGGGCTGGTGGTCTCGGCATCATCGCTCGGCACGATGGAACTTCTGTTCAATCTGAAAGACAAGGGCTCGCTGCCGAACATCAGCGGTCAGCTCGGCCGCTACGTTCGCACCAATTCAGAATCGCTCATTGGGGTGCGCGTGCCAGGAACAACGGACGACCTGTCCAAAGGCGTGGCGATCGGCTCGGGCGTATACATTGACGAGCACACACACATCGAAGCTGTGCGCTATCCCGACGGCTCCGACACCATGGGAATGCTGGCCACCATCCTTACCGGCGGACGTCCCGGCCATGGACGCATCGGCCTGTGGTTGAAGAACCTGCTGGTCTCGCTAGTCACACATCCGATCAAGACGATTCGACTGCTGCAGCCATTCAAGTTCGCGCGCGAGTCGGTGATCCTGCTGTGCATGCAGGCGCTGGAAGGCCACATCGACATGAAGTGGCAGCGGCATATTTACTGGCCGTTTCGCAAATTCCTGGTGAGCCGCGGTCGGCGCGTGCCGACGTTCATTCCCGCGGCCAACGAGTTCGCCGAGAAGTTTGCGCGCGTTGCCGGCGGCACGGCGATGAGCATGTTGCCCGAAATTCTCTTCGATGTACCCGGAACCGCGCACTGTCTTGGGGGCGCTGTCATCGCCACGTCTCCGGACCTGGGGGTCATCGACTCTCGTCACCGCGTCTTCGGCTACCGCAATATGTATGTTTGCGACGGCTCAGTTGTCGCCGCCAATCTTGGCGTGAATCCGAGCCTGACCATCACCGCTCTCGCTGAGCGTGCGATGAGTTACATCCCTCCGGCAACCCAAGCGGCATGGAACGACGTTGCCGAGATGTCTCTCCACTCGCAACCGTAAATTTTGGGCAAATTTTCGCTCGCCTCAACATGACGGCAGGCTTGCGGCCGTATTACTCTTCCATGCACGGGTGGAGGGGTAATGAGCAAGTCTTTCGACGCAATTGTTATCGGCACGGGCCAGGCGGGTCCGTTTATTGCTATGCGGCTAGCGCAGGCCGGCCGCAAAGTCGCCATCATCGAGCGGCATCTGTTCGGCGGCACTTGCGTGAACACCGGCTGCATTCCTACAAAAACTTTGGTAGCCAGCGCGCGTGCGGCCTACGGGGCGCGGCGTGCGGCGGAGTTCGGCGTCAACACGGGCCCGGTTTCGGTCGACATGAAGAAGGTGAAGGCGCGCAAGGATGCGATTCAGAAGCCTTCGAAAGAGGGCGCAGAGAGCCGTCTGCGTGCCGAGCCGAACATCACGATCTACAAGGCGCAGGCAAGCTTCGTGGGGCCGAACGAACTCGCGGTCGGCGATGAGCGTCTCACCTCCGAGCAGATCTTCATCAATGTTGGCGGGCGCGCTAACGTTCCGCCGATGCCCGGCCTCGACCAGATCCGCTATTTCGACAACTCGTCGATGATGGGCGTCGACTTCCTGCCCGAACACCTGATTGTCGTCGGCGGCAGCTACATCGGACTGGAGTTCGGCCAGATGTATCGCCGCTTCGGCAGCAAGGTCACCATCCTGCAACGGGATTCGCGGCTGGTGCCGAGGGAAGATGAAGATATTTCCGACGCGATACGCGGCATCATCGAGAACGAGGGCATCACGGTTCGAACGAACGCCACCTGCATCAGCTTTGAGAAGCGCGGAGAAAGGATTCTGGCCGGTGTGGACTGCACGGAGAATGCCGATCCAGCCGAGGGAACGCATGTGCTGTTGGCGGTCGGACGGCATCCGAACACCGGCGATCTCGGGCTCGACAAGGCGGGCATCGAGCACGACGAACACGGCTACATCAAGGTCGACGATCAGCTGCGCACGAACGTTCCCGGCATCTGGGCGCTGGGCGACTGCAACGGTCACGGTGGCTTCACACACACCTCGTACAACGACTTCGAGATCGTTGCGGCGAACCTGCTGGACAACGATCCGCGTCGACTGAGCGAGCGCATTCCCGCTTATAACCTTTACATCGATCCGCCGCTGGGACGCGTGGGTATGACCGAAACCGAGGTGCGCGGGTCGGGACGCAAAGCGCTGTTGGCTAAGTATCCGATGACCAGTGTTGGCCGGGCGAAAGAGAAGAGCGAAACCCAGGGCTTCATGAAGGTGATAGTTGATGCCGAGACCAAACAAATCTTGGGCGCGGCGATTCTAGGCGTCGGCGGTGACGAGGTGATTCACTCCATCCTCGACGTGATGTATGCCAAGGCGCCCTACACGGTGATCTCCCGCGCCATGCACATTCATCCAACGGTTTCTGAGCTGATTCCGACGATGCTGCAGGACTTGAAGCCGATGTGAAGAGCGACGCCCTGTTATTTCGTGTCCGCTTTGAGAGGGTGGAGCACGCCTTCAGGCGTGTAGACAGGCTGGTCTCTCGAGGTCTCGGTTTCAGCCGCTGAGGTAGGCATCGTTCGTCGCGTGACCTCAGGGGCTAAAGCCCGATCCTCAACATCTCCGCGGGAACTGCACGCCTGAAGGCGTGCTCCACCTAACAGTGGAGTGATATAGCAAACCGTGGCAGTTCCCGTGCTGAAGTTTTTTCCGCACAAGCTAACTTCCGTCCACCCGTTTATCATGAACAGATGGCTGTAGCTGTCCAATGCCGTAACCTGCGCAAGACCTATGAAGGCAAAGTAGAAGCCGTACGCGGTCTTGACCTGACCATCCAGACCGGCGAATGCTTTGGCCTGCTCGGTCCTAATGGCGCGGGCAAAACTACAACGATCGAGATCCTGGAAGGCTTGCTGGAAGCTACTTCCGGCGAGGTCGAGATTCTGGGACGCACATGGAAGACACATCAGCGTGAGTTGCGCGAATCGCTAGGCATCTCGCTGCAGGAGACGCGACTCTCGGACAAACTGACGGTGCGCGAGACGGTGCAGCTCTTCGGAAGCTTCTACAAGCATCCGGTGTCAGTCGAAGCCGTATTGGATGAACTCTCGTTGCAGGAGAAAGCCGACACGTGGGTCGGTAAGCTTTCCGGGGGCCAGAAACAGAGGCTGGCGGTGGCGACAGCGCTGGTCGCAAATCCGCAAATTCTGTTTCTCGATGAGCCGACGACCGGGCTTGATCCGCAGAGCCGGCGTCAACTTTGGGATATCGTGCGGCAGTTTCAGCGTCGTAACGGAACCGTGCTGCTGACCACGCACTACATGGACGAGGCGGAGCGTCTCTGCGACCGGCTGGCCATCATCGATCACGGACAGATCATCGCCGAAGGTACGCCGGCGGAGCTGATCGAGCGGCTCACCGGCCATCACGTGGTGGAGTTTGCGATTTCCGGCAACGGCCATGATGGGCATGGATGGGACAAGCTGCCCGGGGTGCAGTCAGTACGCGCCGAAGATGGCATCTTCTCGCTGCAGGTGAATGAGCCGCACGAGACGATTCCGGCGCTGCTCGCCGAGGTGCAACGGCAGCGTGCGCAACTGGTGCATCTGACCACGCGTCAGGCAAGTCTGGAGGATGTCTTCGTGAAGCTCACCGGGCGGCATCTGCGGGAGGATTGATGGCAACCATTGAGCAGCCGCCAGTGAAGTCGAATCCAGAGCAAGCCATGATCACCAACGGCCGCTGGTCGGGCTACACTCGTCTGCTGCAGATGCGCATGCTGGAGCTGTGGCGCGAGCCCGAAGTCATCTTCTGGGTCTTCGTGTTTCCGCTGCTGCTGGCGCTGGGACTGGGGATCGCCTTTCGCGACAAGCCGCCCGACGTGACTCCGGTTGCTGTGGTTGACGACGCGAAGGCGCAACAGGTGATGACGCTGCTGCAGGGTTCGCCGGCGATTCATCCCGAAGAGATGAGCGCGGCTGCGGCGTACGACGGTTTCCGGCTGGGCAAGTACGCGCTGGTGATCACCATGGACGATTCCGGCGTGCACTATCGCTACGACCCCGCGCGTCCCGAGAGCGTACTGGCGAAGGCGCAGGTGGATGATGTGATCGAAAATGCCGCCGGCCGCAAGAATCCCATCAGCACAACGGCAACGGCGTCGAGCGAGCCGGGCGCACGCTATATCGACTTCCTCATCCCGGGCCTGCTGGGAATGAACCTGATGAACTCGGGGATGTGGGGCATCGGTTTCGCGCTGGTCGATATGCGACAGCGCAAACTGCTGAAGCGTTTTGTTGCTACGCCCATGCGGCGCACCGATTTCCTGATGGCGCTGGCCAGCAGCCGGCTGGTGCTCATGCTGATCGAAGTGGCGCTGCTGCTGGCGTTTGGGGCTTTCTTCTTCCATGTGCGCATCGAGGGCGCGATTCTGTCGATTTTGCTGGTCGGAGCGCTGGGTGCGATTTCGTTTGGCGGGATTGGGCTGCTGACGGCCAGCCGCGCGCAGAAGATCGAAAGCGTCAGCGGGTTGATTAACCTGGTGATGATGCCGATGTGGATCTTCTCCGGCGTGTTCTTTTCCTATGAGCGCTTCCCGAAGATTTTTCTGCCGGCCATCCGGGCGCTACCGCTGACGGCGCTGAACGATGCGCTGCGCGCGATCATCCTGCAAGGCGCGTCGCTGACCTCACAGTTCAGCCGTATCGCGGTGCTGGTGATCTGGGGCGGCGTGAGCTTTGTGCTGGCGTTGCGCTGGTTCCGCTGGAGCTAGCTGTGGAAATAGGGGTCCTTCGACTGCGCGTCTGCCGACCCGCAAAGGATGCGGTCGAAAGGCCGACCGGACGCTCCGCTCAGGATGACAAAGCCGAGGGACGATCCTTCTCTTCCCATGTGACGATCCTCACCGGCGCGTTCACTTCCGATTGTTACAATCCCTGCATGAGTTCCGCCCTGGAACGCGTGCAACAGCATCTTCGGCTGTACGAACATCCGCTGGTGCAGTTCAACGCGCGCGAGACGGGCGACAACATCGAAGTGGCAATCTCGCCGCGATTCACCGAGCCGGCAGTCCACACCTACGTCTTTGAGGTTCATCCTCGGGATCTCGACGACCCGCGCTTCGAATGGATGCTACAGCGTCACATCTTCGACGGCCTGCAGGACTACATGATCGAGATGTTTATTCGCACGCCGCAGCACTTCAAGGAAAACCAGCAACGGGAGCGCGAGGGCAAGCTGTGATTCAGCCTGAGGGAACGACGCTGCGCGAGCGCATCGCCGACGAGATCCGCCGCCGCGGGCCGATTCCTTTTTCCCGGTACATGGAACTTTGCCTATACGAGCCCGAACTGGGCTACTACTCGCGTTCGCGGGAGAAGTTTGGCAAGGGCGGCGATTTCTACACGTCGAGTGATGTTCACGCTGTGTTTGGGCGGCTGCTGGCGCGGCAATTCGAAGAGATGTGGCGAGTGCTGGAGTCGCCCGCACGGTTTGATGTGATCGAGCTCGGGCCGGGCCGTGGATTGTTTGCGCGCGATGTGTTGGACTGGTCAGCGAAGACGTTTCCGGAATTCTTTCGGGCGTTGCGATACTCGCTTGTTGAACAATCGGCGGATCTTCGGTCTAAGCTGCAGCAGCGTCTGGCGGAACACATCGGAGCAGAGAAGTGCGCGGTTTTTGATTCTCTCGAGCAGGCAGCCGGAGCGGCTTGCTCCAACGATGCCATTGTTTTCGGTAACGAATTTTTCGACGCCTTGCCGGTCGAGGTGATCGATCATCGCGGCGCCGTACGGGTTGGATACGCGGATGGGAAGTTTGTCGAGAGCTTCGTTCCGCCGGCGGCTGAAGAGGACGAATTTCTCGATCGTTATGGAGTTCATCCGGAAGAGGGTGAGCGCGTCGAGGCGCCGCTGTTGTCGCTTCCTTGGATAGATAGAATCTCCGCAGTCTTGGACGAGCGACGCGGATTTCTCCTGCTTATCGATTATGGGTACACGCGTGAAGAGCAATTGGCCGGGCGCCATCGTGACACCCTCATGACCTACCGCCAGCATGTGGCCGAGCCGTCACCGTACGAGGCCCCGGGCGAGCAGGACATCACCGCGCATGTGAACTTCACGGCAATCCGAGCGCGTGCACTTGGGCGTGGATTAGATGAGTTGGCGCTGCTGACACAATCGCAGTTTCTCATCGGCATTGGCGAAAAGACGCAGTTCGCTGACGCGTTTCAAGATTGTCGTCTACCGCAGGAGCGGGCGAAGGTTGCGTTGCAGCTCAAACACCTCATTTCGCCCACAGGGATGGGGGAAGTGTTCCAGGTTCTGCTGATGTCCCACAGTGTGGCAATGGAAAAGGCCGCCACATTGGGCGGCCTGAAGTTGGCACGTTAATAGTTATTCCATGCCCGGTTTGTCAGTGTCGGATGGCTGGTACGGTTTCTGCAGGTATTGCCGCGCGGCGTCCAGCGCGCCCTGCGTGTTGTCGTTGGTCTGCAGTGCCTGACGATATTCGTTGGTCGCGCGCTCACGCTGTCCCGTCAGATCGAAGATCATGCCAAGCTGGATGTGGCTCCAGACCTCGGTCCAGCGCGGCTCGCCGTCGCCGTTGAGCGACTCGCGGTATGAGTTCGCAGCCGACTGGTAGTTGTGCTGGAGGAAAAACACCTCGGCGATGCGGTAGTGGGCCAGCGAACTGTTCTTGTTGATGTCGAGCGCCTTCTGGTATTCCTTCAGCGCCTCGGTCAGGTCGCCCTGCTCAACGTCCTGCTGGCCGCGCATGATCGACGTGCGCACCTGCAATTCTTGCGAGTTTTGCAGCACCTGGCTGTTGGGGTCGATGCTGATGCGACGCGGTTTGCCGAAGGTTTCGACTGCGTAAGCGGAGTTGGTGCCCTCGACCTCGATGCGCTTGGTCTCGGTCTTGCCATCGGTATCGATGCGCAGCTCAATCGGCATGCGGAACAGGTCCATGTCCTGCGAGATTTCGCCGACGACTCGGAAGCCTTTCTGGGTTCGGTAAACGGTGTACTTATTCTTGAACTCTGGCGCACCGGTGGAGTCGAGCCATTGGGTGAAGAACCACGTCAGCTGCTGGCCTGACGCCTGTTCGGCCACCTTGCGAAAGTCCGAGACCGTCACTGTTTTGCCGGCAAATTGCGTGATGAACTCGCGCATCGTCTTGTCGTACGCTTCTTCGCCGATGACCCACTGCAGCATCGACAGAATCATGCCACCCTTGTCAGTGACCAGCGACTGGAACTCGGGCGAGAACGTGTCGAGTCGACCGACATCGGCGAGTGGCACGGAGACATACGCCAGCGCGCCGACCGACATGTCCTTCGTGACTTCCTGGAAGCCGGCTTCACCGGCGACGTGCTCGACGTAAAGCGCTTCGGAATACCGTGCCGCGCCATCGGTGATCCACCAATCGTTCTTGGTGGCTGGGCTGACCATGGTTCCGAACCATTGGTGAGCGATGGTATTCGCCAGCAGGCGGTAATTGCCTTTTTGATTAAAGTTGCGGCTGGCTAGTCCAGCGATCTCCGGCGCCCATGCTGACGGAACGGTGTCGTTCGGCAACTCCACCACGCTCAGGTTCTGATTGAATGGCGGGCTGTAGGTGCTGGTGAAGAAGAAGAACTGTTTGGTCGCAGTATCGGCGAACTGACTGGCGAACTGTTTGTGCTCGGCCGTGGTGTAGACGTTGATGTTCAGGCCGCCTTCGCTGCTCTTGGTCTGAACATATTTGCCGATGATGAGTGTGCCCGGAAAGCTCGGATGGTCGGTGTAGGTGAAAGTTGTAGTCTGGCCGCCCGAACCTGCAGAACTGTGCGCAGAACCCTTCTTGCCGCCCTCGTCGATTTCCGGTGCGGGTCCACTGCTCTGCTTGCCGCTACCGATGACGGTGTATCCCGGAGGAACGCTCACGCTGATGGTGGAAGTGAAGCGATTGATGCCGTAGCCGACCATGGGAAACCAGCGCCCGGAGTAGAGCAGATAGGTGATCGGATCGCCGATGTAGGCGAGCTTCAATCCCTGGACGGGGCTGTCGTCGGCCGACTGAATCGCGCCTTCGTATTCGAAGATAAGGGTGTCGGAGCTGCCCTTTGTCAGTGTCGCGGGGAGTGAAACGCGAACGGTCGAATCCTGGCTGACGCGCTCTGTGGGCATATTCTGTCCGTTGGCGTCGGTGACGCGCGTGGGACGCAGCGCGTTGTGCAGCTCGAAGGTCGCGATGTTGATGTCGTCCAGGGCGGTGAACTTCACCCGCGCCTGCGCCTTGAGCTGGTGGGTCTGCGGAGTGACGGCAACGTGGATGGTGTAGTCGCTGATCTGGATACGCGACTTGTCCGCCGCGAAGCAGATCGAAGCCAGGGCGAAGAGGGCCATGGCCATCACGCGTCCGATGGAACGTGCCGCATTCTGCATTAGGAAAGAGCTCCTGCTCTGCTCACTATAAATGATGGAAAATAAGCGTGGAAAGATGCGCCTACCGGCGTTCAACGGCATACTCCCATTATGGAAAGTACGGCGTGCGCCGCCCGATCGGATGCATTGCCGCCATCGCCATTCGCTGCCAGACGCTGTCGAACCTCGCGAAAGTCCTGAATCATCTTGGTGCGCGCCTCGCCGTCGGGAAGGATGCGGCGCAACTCAGTCGCGATCCGTTGCGGAGTGCAGTCTGTCTGCACCAGTTCAGGGACTACATCCCGCTCCGCGATCAGATTGACCATCGCAAAACGGTCCACCTTTACTAGACGGCGGCCCACGCTCCAGGTGAGCGGAGCAACCTGGTAAACCATGGCAAAGGGGGTGCCGATCAGCGACGCCTCCAGGGTCGAGGTGCCGCTGGCGACTGCGGCCACGCGGGCGTGCAGCAGGGTCGGGCGCGCTTCGCGGGTGAAAGTTATCGGCGGTCCGGAATAGCCGTTCAAAAACGATGCTACCCAGGCCCGATCGAGAGTAGAAGCCACCGGGACTATGTAAACGTATTCGGGGCCCAGAAGTTGCGCTGTATCCAGAAGCGCCGGGAAGATGCGCGACACCTCACCACGGCGGCTGCCGGGCAGCAGGGCGATCCACTGCTTGCCTGGATCGATGCCGTAATCGGCGGCGAATTGCTGGCGCGTGATAACTGGAGCGGGAAGGTCCGCCAGCGGATGGCCGACGAACTTCGCCGCGATGCCGCGTTCGCGATAGAACTTTTCTTCGAAGGGGAAGATCACCAGCATCTCGCGAACGTATTTGCGTACGCGTTCGATGCGGCGCTGCTTCCACGCCCACAGCTGCGGGCTGACATAGTAGATGACGGGCACGCCGAATCCGTGGAGTTCGCGCGCCAGCCGCAGATTGAAGTCGGGGAAGTCGATTAGAACGGCGACATCGGGACGGCGATCGCGCGCGGCGCTTACAACTTCGCGAAAGCGGCGATAAATGCGGGGAATGTGCTTAACCACCTCGACGATGCCAACCTCGGCGATTTCGCGCGCGTCAGCCAGCAATTCGCATCCGGCGGTACGCATCTGGTCGCCGCCTACGCCAAAGAATTCCAGGGGAGTCTCCGGAGAGCACTGCGAAAGCTGGCGGCGCAAGGCGCTCATCAATTCAGCGCCATAAAATTCGCCAGAAGCCTCTCCCGCGGAGATCAGGACTCGCACCTCTAAATTATGACAGGTGCCACGGCGCAAAATGCCAAACGAAGGTCAGAATCGGCGATGGCGCACAAATCGCGCGGCTAACGAAGCGAATGCATGCGGAAGGGAATCTGGACGACAGCCTCGACAGCGACCGGCTCGCCGTTCTTGCTGCCGGGCCGAAAACGCCAGTGCAGCAGGGCGCGTACTGCGTTCTCGTCGAGTCGCGAATCCAAACTGTTCAGCACACGAACATCGTCGACGCTGCCGTCGGTGCGGATGATCGCGTACAGAGTAACCGTGCCTTCGACGTGATCGCGTAGCACGTCGGGTGGATACGCAGGATCAACTTTGCTCAAAGCCACGGGCGCGGTGAGTGGAACTTTGTCATCGCTCTGCTTCAGTTCGGCAAAGCGGATGATCCAGCTGCCGGTCGCCGAAGTGAGGTTCGGCATGTTCATGATCAGCGAGTAATACCGTTTCGAGCCGAAGACACGCTGCTCGATGGTCTTATCGAGGTCGTCGGCATCATCCGCCGGGGCAGGGGGCTGAGAGGCAGCCGGCTGATGGTACGCCGGTAAAGAAGGCTTCGCGGCGGCCGCAAAGATCTTCTTCTGCGCTTCGAGGTCGGCGTTCGTTCCGCCCGGCTTACCGCCGCTCGCTCCATTCGGATTTCCCCCAACTGCGGCGACGGTTGCTCCCGGTGGGGGAGTGCCAACCACGATGCCGGCCGGGGCTCCGTTGCCCGCGCCATGACCTCCGCCGTTGTCGGCGGCTCCGGTGCCGGTAACCTTGGGCGTTCCGGGCGCATCGGCCTTGCCGTTCGGAGAAACGTGAAACTCACCACTTCGATTGCCGCTGGGCAGATTGACCGGCCCGCGAACGTCTGCCGGATTCAGTCCCAGCGCGATGATCTGACCCTGGCCTTTGGTGTTTCCGAGATTCTGCACATTCGGAGCAGGAGGCGCAGCCTCGGCTCCTCCGCCCTGGGCGACGGTGTTGCTGTTCTTGCCGCCG
>DATHQX010000212.1:0-2087 GCA_035482295.1 Verrucomicrobiia bacterium | reverse complement strand
CTCGACAACTTCCCCCACATCAAGGCCTACTGGCAGATGATGACCGCCAAAATCGCGCAGATTGCCCTCCGCTTCGGCGCCGACGATATCGACGGCACGGTCATTGAAGAGAAGATCTATCACGACGCTGGCGCTACCACGCCGCAAGGTATGCGCCGCCAGGAACTTATGCGCCTGATCACCGCCGCCGGACGCGTGCCGGTCGAACGCGACACCCTCTATCGCGCAGTTACTCGCAGCGAAGACACATTCACCGTAGCGGTTTAATGTAACTGCTGTTCCGGGTAGGCTTTTTACGCTCCCCGTTTTATAGTCCCCGTTTATGGTCTTTGCTCGGCGCAGGAGAGCGGCTGGCCATTCGGCGCCGGCGGCAGGGTGCCTCCATCGGTTGCCGCGCCGCTCCCGGCGTCCTGCTTCTCGCTCTTCTTGCGGTCGGCATGCCGCTTCCGTACCTCATTCGCCGCCACTAGCACCAGCGCAGCGAAGGTGACCACAACCAGGACGATCGCGGTCACTCCATGCAGTTGCTCAACCTCTCCATATAACAGCGCCAGACCGACGAAGACGAAAAATACGTGCGCGCAAAACACCTCGAGCGACGCCTTACCGAGCGTGAGGAAGGGCTCGCGCTTGACCAGCTTGATCACGTACTTCCGGAGCCAATAGCCGACTATGGTGAAGGCGACGAGATTGATCAACCGCAGCGGTCCAATCTGCCATTTGTCGAGTTCCATTCCCAGCGCCTGCTGGGTAAGGTGAGGACCCAGCCAGCCATGCCGGATCCCTACAAAGAAAAGGCACACCGCGCATGACACTCCAACCGCCCAGCCCGGAATCTTCTTTAGCGGAATCTCACCCATCGCCGACTTGGCTCCAAGCCACAGCCCCGCAGTCCATACGCCCTGCCAGGCGAACAGATTGAAGGCGCCGGTTTCCTGCAGTGGGATCGGCAGATGCGTTGTGCGTACGATCACGCCGTGCACGAGGGTGCGCAGTCCAAACTGGGCCAGCAGCCAGACCAGTCCGCTGGCCGCGATAATTTTCCGCCAGCCGAATCGTACCGATGCCGACAGGACCAGGGGCGTGAAAAACAGAAACGTTACATACATCGGCAGAATATCGAGCAGGGGAGGGCAATAGAGCAGCAGGACCGAGCCGACGATCGCGACGAAAGGATGCGCGAGATAAAAATCGAGAAGGTTAGTTAACGCCGCTCTATGCGTGTGTACCGCGAACTCGGCCGCAATTGTAAAGGCGAACGTCAGCATCAGCAGGTGATAGCCGTAGATCTTCAGCGAACGTTTCCACAGCTTGAAGTGAGCTCCCGCCTCGTCGCGAAGCAGTTCGCGAACATAGATGCGGCCCACCAGCAGCGCCGAGAGAAAGACAAAGCCCTCTGCCGACGTCACAAAGCCGATGGGCTGATTCACAAAATCGCTGAAACGCGTCGGGAGATGCGTGAGCGTCATCCAGACCAGAAAAAGCCCTCGCAGGGCGTCGAGTTCCGGACGGCGTTCAAGCTTCGGAAGATGCATAGCGGCGCGAGACCGTTGTCACAGTACCTGTCAGTTAGACGCCCGGCCATGGCGCGGGTTGCGCGCCACTCCAAGTTTCGAACGCTTCAATACGCCGGAATGCCGGTTACGCTTTGCCCAATAATGAGTGTGTGGATATCGTGCGTGCCCTCGTAGGTCTTCACCGACTCGAGATTCATCATGTGCCGCATGATCGGATAGTCGTCCGTGATACCGTTGCCTCCCAGGATGTCGCGGGCCTGCCGCGCGCATTCGAGCGCCATCCACACGTTGTTGCGCTTGGCCATCGAGATATGTTCGTGGTTTACCTTGCCCTCGTCTTTCAGCCGCCCCACATGAAGTGACAGCAGTTGCGCCTTGCTGATCTCCGAGATCATCCACGTCAGCTTTTCCTGAACCAGCTGATGGCTAGCAATGGGCTCGTCGCGGAACTGCTTGCGCAGCAGCGAATACTGGAGCGCGGTATCGTAGCAGGACATGGCCGCGCCAATCGCGCCCCAGCTGATCCCGTAGCGAGCTTGGTTCAGGCACATCAGGGGGGATTTGAGACCA
>DATHQX010000211.1:0-38666 GCA_035482295.1 Verrucomicrobiia bacterium | reverse complement strand
TGGAAGACAAGGCCATCAAGAACATGGTGGCGACCGAATTCGTCTACAACTACGTCAAGGACAAGCGGACGGTCGGCATTATCCGGGACGATCCCGAGCATGGCCTGACCGAGCTCGCCGAACCCATCGGCGTCATCCTGTCGCTCACTCCTATCACCAATCCCACGTCCACTGTGCTCTTCAAGTGCATCATGGCCATTAAGACGCGCAATGCCATGATCTTCAGCCCGCACCCGGCGGCCTGGCGCTGTTGCTCCGAGGCCGTGCGCATCATGTACGAGACTGCGGTGAAGAACGGCGCGCCCGAAGGCGTGTTCACCTGCCTGGAGTCGCACACCCTGCACGACAACGACTTCCTGATGCACCACAAAGACATCGGCCTCATCGACGCCACCGGCGGGCCCGGCGTGGTGAAGGCTGCTTATAGCTCCGGCAAGCCGGCGCTAGGCGTCGGCCCGGGCAACACTCCCGTTTATCTGGAGAAGACGGCCGACATCGACATGGCCATCGTCGACATCATCACCTCAAAGACCTTCGACAATGGAACGATCTGCGCTTCCGAACAGACCGTGGTCATCGATGACGAAATCTACGATCGCGTGCTGGAGAAGTTTGCCGAGCTCGGTTCGCACATTTGCAATGAGCAGGAGACCGAGGTACTCAGCCGCACGGTCATTGATCCGGCGACTGGCTTCATGCAACCCATGGCCGTCGGCCAGAAGGCCACCAACATCGCACGCTTCGTTGGAATCCCTGTAAAACCGAAGACGAAGCTGCTGATCGCACCGATCAAAGGCGTGGGACGAAAGTATCCGCTATCCGTCGAGAAGCTCTTCCCTGTCCTCGCGGTTTATCGCGCACACTCGGTTGAAGAAGCTCTAAAAGTCTGCGTGGATGTGAATCACGCCGGAGGGCTGGGGCACACGGCGGTCGTGTTCTCCAACAACGAAGAAGTCATTCGCAAGTTTGGGGACTGCATCAACGCCGGCCGCATCATCGTGAACTCACCGGGCTCGATCGGTGCACTGGGCGGCGTCTACAACGACATGGTGCCGACGTTTTCGTTCGGCTGCGGAACCGGCGGTGGCAACAGTACCACCGACAACGTCAACGTGTATCACTACCTCAATATCAAGCGCATGGCGCGAAGGACACAAGCGCATATGTGGTTCCGAGTTCCCAATCAGATCTACTTCAACATGAACGCGGTCGAGAATCTGCGCAGCTTCACCTCGCGCTCCACGCTCATTATCACCAATCCGGCACTAGAGCAGCTCGGGCACGCCGACACCGTGCGCCGCGCCATTCCGCCAGAGACGCAAGTGCGGGTGACGATCATTCCCGACGCCGAACCCGACATCAAGATCATCGCGCAGGGCGTCGAGGCGCTGAACTTCTACAAGGCTGACCAGATCATCGCGCTGGGCGGCGGCTCGGTCATCGACGCAGCAAAGATCATGAAGCTGAAGTACGAATCGCCGCAAGCCGACCTGGAAGAGCTGGCCGCGCCGTTCCTCGACATCCGCAAGCGCGTGGTGCAGTATCCGACCGAGAAGATCAATCACGCACGGCTGATCGCCATCTCCACGACCAGCGGCACCGGCAGCGAGGTCACACCCTTCGCGGTCATGACCGACAAGGAACGCGGGGTAAAGGTCACGCTGGCGGACTACTCGCTCACACCCGACGTCGCCATCGTCGATCCGCAGTTCGTGATGTCAATGCCCAGGGGTCTGACCGTCGATACCGGTGTCGACTGCCTGACGCATGCGCTGGAAGCGGCGGTATCCATTTACGCCTCGCCCTACACCGACTCGAACGCCATGCAGGCGATCCGGCTGGTCTTCAAGTATCTGCCTGAGGTCTACGACAATCCGCACGATGAAGAAGCGCGCAGCATGATGCATAACGCGGCGTGCATCGCGGCTATCGCTTTCTCCAACGCTTCGGTTGGAGTCAATCACGCGCTGGCCCACGCCTTCGGAGCGCGCTTCGGCGTCGCCCACGGACGCGCAAATGCCTTGATGCTGCCACACGTGATTGCTTACAACGCGTCGGTGCCGACCAAGTTCATGCCTTCGCCGAACCAGCGCACCTACGTCGCCCACAAGAAGTACGCCATGATCGCCGACCTCGTTGGACTCGGCGGTCACACGGTTGAAGAGAAGGTCAAGAACCTGGTCGCGGCGACCGAGCAGCTGCTGGATCGCCTTGAAGTACCGCGCTCGATTGCCGATCTTGGGATCAGCAAAGAGGATTTTGAACTGGCCATGCCCGATCTGGCCAAGATCGCCTTTGACGATCCTTCGTGGCGTTCGAATCCCCGCATGCCGCTGGTGAAAGAACTCATTGAACTTTACTGGAACGCCTATTACGGCCGGAGCCCCAATCCGGACGGCGCAGCCAAAGAATCTCGCACAAGCAAGCAGGAGGCCTTTGCATGACGACAGCCAGCTGTCTTTTCATCGATAAACAATATCCCGTGCAAACCCTGCGCGAGGCTCGTGAAAATCTCTCGGCTGCCGACGGCGAGTTGGTGCTGGACTTCTCCCCAGTGCGCCACATCGACGCGGGAACCCTGAGAGCTCTGGAAGAATTGGTGCAGACGGCGGAAAAAGCAGGGGTCTCCATCGTTCTCCGCGGCACCGACGTCACTATTTACAAGGTGCTCAAGCTGGCAGGACTGACCTCACAGCTCCAGTTCATCAACTGAGCCGCTACTTCGGTTGTTCATCTTCGCGCAAAAGAAAATCGGCCAACGCCGACAGCGCCGCTCGCGTGTCGGTGATGGAATCGAGCATTGCGTCGAGATGATTCTTGAGCGCGAGAGTGACCTCGGCCAGCGAACGTTGATGACTCGCATTCAACGATAGAAACAACGGAAGCGCCTGCTGGTCCAGAGTGCGGCTGCGCGACGCCAGTTCTGCCAGCCCATGTACCAGCACATCGCGATAGGGCGAGTCGCCAAAACCGAGCTCCTCCAGCCGCCGGCTCAGCTTCGGCTGCAGTTCAACAATGTATTCAGTCTCTGAATCCGCCATGATGACTCCCTGCTCTTAGATTCCGCACAGCCCATACGGTGTTCGCCGTACCGCGGCAAACAATCTGAAATCACTACTCAGTCAAGTGCGCTTATGTTATGTATTCTGCCGTAGAGCGTCGCTTGCTGCATCTAATCATCTATCATCGCGAGGGGCGAGCATGAGCCAGACCACTTCCACCATACGCAGCATGGGCTTTTTCCTCAACGGCGGCTGGAGCACGCACGGGCGCGAGTCCGTCATCTCATCGCCCTACGATCACAGCGTTGTGGCGGTGGTGAGCGAGGCCGAGCGCAACGATGTCGAAATCGCGATCCAGTCGGCCGTGCAGTCGTTTGCTGTCACGCGCCGCATGTCCTCGCACCAGCGCGCCGACATCTTGCAGGAAATCGCTCAGACGATCGCCGCCCGACGGGAAGAATTCGCGCGCACCATCTGCCAGGAAGCGGCAAAGCCCATCAAGACAGCGCGCATCGAGGTCGATCGAGCGATCAACACCTTCCAGATTGCCGCCGAAGAAGCGACGCGCATTTATGGCGAGTACCTGCCGCTGGACACGCTGGAGTCGACCGCGGGCCGCTGGGGACTGGTGCGGCGCTTCCCGGTCGGACCCGTCTTTGCCATCACTCCGTTCAATTTTCCGTTGAACCTGGTCGCGCACAAAGTAGCGCCGGCCATTGCCGCTGGCTGCCCTCTGATTCTCAAACCCGCGCCGCAGACGCCGGTTTCGGCCCTGCTACTGGCTGAGATCATCGACAACACATCATGGCCTAACGGGGCGTTCGCCGTGATGCCGCTGTCGAATGACAACGCTGCAACCCTGGTCGCCGACGAGCGCATCAAGTTGCTAACCTTTACCGGCAGCGCAGCGGTGGGCTGGGAACTGAAGAATCGTGCCGGCAAGAAGCGAGTCACTCTGGAGCTTGGTGGAAACGCCGGCGTCATCGTGCACAGTGACGCCGACGTTGCCTACGCGGTGCAACGCTCCGTCGCCGGAGGCTTCTCTTACGGCGGCCAGACTTGTATTTCGGTGCAGCGGATCCTCGTGCACCAGCCGATCTTCGAGCCGTTCAAAGACCAACTCGTCCAGGGCGTTCGCAAACTGAAGAGTGGCGATCCCGCTCTGGAGACCACCGACATCCCGCCGCTGATTCGCGAGCAGGATGCTGTCCGAGTGGTGGGCTGGGTAAACGATGCGGTCCAGGCAGGCGCCAAGCTGTTGTGCGGCGGAACGCGCAGCGGCTCGATGGTCGAGCCAACCGTGCTGACCGGAACCTCGCCTCACATGCGTGTGAATTGCGCGGAGATCTTCGGGCCGGTCGTGACGGTGGAACCCTACGAGACCTTCGATGAGGCCTTGACGCTCATCAACAGCTCCAAATACGGCTTACAGGCGGGGCTGTTCACGCGAGATTTCGGGCTGATCCAGACGGCCTTCGAAGCGATCGAAGTCGGCAGTCTGATCGTGGGCGACGTTCCATCCTTCCGCGTCGATCAGATGCCGTACGGCGGCGTGAAGGATTCCGGGCTGGGACGTGAAGGCCTGCGCTATTCGATTGAAGATATGACCGAGCGGAAGCTAATGGTGGTGGCGGGAAGGTAAGTGAATTGAACGCGGCCTTTGAAAGGGACCGTCCTTAGGCGGTTCGCAAGATCGAGCGCACCATGCTGGCTTTAGCCGCTGAGGTTGACCGAGAATAGATGTCCTTCGACTCCGGCGACCCCGCTGGGCCGCCTCCGCTCGGGATGACCAACGTTAGTTGGGCCCACATCCGACACCCCCGCAGCAATCGCAGCGCAAACACAAACGGCACGCTCATCGCGTGCCGCTGTTCTATCAACGATCTACTTCTTACGGCTGGCTGCCCGCCGCCACCACGCTGCCCGTTGGCGCAGGGCCGACCAAAGCGGCTGGTGTCGCTGCTGCTCCGTAAGGATCCATTTCCGTAGCTTCATTCGCTTCCGACCAGGCGTTCTTCTGATCGTTGCGGCCCGAATACTTCTCATACACCACAACATGCAGTACCGGCTGCCGCTCCTCGATGGGATCGACCATGCCCTGGGCCTGCAGCGGAAGCAGGTAGTTTCGAATCCACTCGTACTGCTCGTAGGTCAGGCCGCGACGCGACATATCGAAGGTAACGCCGGTCAGGTGAGTCGAAGCCGTGTCGCCGAACTCAGGAGCCGCGAAGCGATTCCAGCGGCGCAGGCGATGTTGCTGCTCGACCGTGCGGACCAGCGAGTTGACCTGTATCGGAGTGTGGAACTGCTCGTAGAAGGCCGCACTGAAATCCTGCAAGAAGTCGCGCGTCCAGGGACGGCAGTAACGGCGATTATCCGGCAAATCGGCGGCAATCTTCAGTCCATCCGATTCCGACACAGGCACCAGATCCTGCGACAGCTCATAGCGTGTGAGCTCGTAGTCATCATTGATACGCGGCAATTGCATGCGGTCGAGCTCTTCGTTCTCCCGCACTAACATATCGTGCGAACCGGGGAACATCGGAGTCCACCGACCCAGACCAACCTGGTAGTGACCGCGATAATGTCTCGTCGACACCGCCGTGCGCAGAACTGCGTGGTGGCTGTGGTGTACGCGCGCATGGGCTACCACGTGGGTAACAGCCATGGCCGGAACCGAGGCAATCAGTATAAGTGCGCAGAAAAACACGGCATAACCCAGCTTGCGCTGCGGAGCGCTGGAGACAAACTGGGAACCGATTCTGCCCGACGTCCAGAGATTGATGAGTGGCAGCAAATGCATATTTCTGTAGTGGAGCAGCTACAAAGTAACAATGCACTATTACAACATACATGGCGTGAGCAGCCAAGACTTTCCGGTGGTATGAGCTCTGAAAATTGCGCGGTTTACGTTATCGGGAAGCTACTCTCAACTTAGGTGGCGTTACTGTCGGTGTGATCAATTCGTGCCGCGGTAGATCATTTCGGTGATCGTGAAATCGTCGGTCAGCGGCGTGTTACCGCGAAACTCCGTTACCGCCTGCTCGATGCACGTCAGCCCCTGCGGACTGCATTCCTCGAGACGATCAGTGCCGAAGAATTCTCCGCTCGCGTCTTCGGCTTCGGTCACGCCATCGGTGACCAGCAGCAAACGGTCGCCTGATTTCAACTTCATGCGCAACTCTTTGAACTCGGCGACTGCGACCAGCCCAACCGGCAGGTTTCCCTCTTCCACCTTGATGGTCTTGCCTTCCGATACGAGCAGCGGCGGCACATGGCCGCAATTGATCATCTCCAGATCGCCGTTGCTCGACAAGCGGGCAATCACCAGCGTGGCATATTTCTGACCGGCAACTTTTTCGCAAAGAAAGCGATTGACCGCCGCGATCATCTCCGAAAGCGACGAGTCCCGCGCCAGCTGCGAATACAACATTCCCTGCAGAATCGACGCAACCACGGCTGCTGAAACGCCTTTGCCTGATACATCCGCAACAATCAGCGAGAGGCCCTTGTCGGTATAGACCAGATCAAAGAAGTCGCCGCCGATATCTTTGCAGGGATAGCTGACGGCGTTCACCTTCGCGAAGGGAACTTCGGGAACGGTCACGGTCATCAGGCGCTGCTGAATTTCTGAGGCGATTGCCAATTCCTGCCGATAGCGCTTGGCAGCATCTTCGGCCTGCACCAGTGCGGCATTCTCCACCAGCGTCGCCGCGCCGTTGGCAATCGTGCGCAGAATGTCGTGGCTCACCGATGACAGCTTGCCGGAGAGGAAATGCGCGTCAAGATAGAGCACGCCTTGAACATCGGTGGTATCGCCGGACTTGGTGTCGTCCTTGACCTTCTCCTGAATCACGGTCTTGCGCAGCGGAATGCAGATCACGCTGTGCAGATTATGCGCCACCACGCTCTCGCGGCCGGCGAGTTTCCCGGTGTCGTCTGTGTCAGTCACCAGGAACTCGGAAGCGCTCAGGGCGGCGTCGCGCAAGATCGAGCGTGAGATCGTGCTGTCGTCATTGATGCTGGTTCCGTTTTTGTCACGCCCGGCAGCAAGCCGAAGTTCGCCATCAGGATGGCGCAGGAAAACAAATCCGCGTTCGGCGCGGGTCAGGCGCAAGGCGGCTTCCAGCAACGCATTCAGAACGTCGTCGAGGACGCCACTGGTATTCAGCTTGCGCGCCGCCTCGAGAAAGACATTCAGCATCTCCAGGTCGGAGCCTGCGCCTGCCGCCGGCTTCCAGGTGGAGAACTGGCTCAGGAACTGTTGCGCTGCGCTGGTGGGAGAACGATCGGGGCTGAACAGAACGTGCGGTCCGCCCTGCACTCCGAACTCAACATGATCGTTTCGACTCAGTTTGCGGCGATTGATTCGTTCGCCGTTGACAAACGTTCCGTGGCGACTGCCCTGATCGATGACGTAGATTCCATCGCCCTCATTGGCGAACTGCGCATGCTCGCGTGACACACGAGGGTCGGCCATGACCAGGTCACGGTCGGTGCGACGCCCAATCGTGAACGGAAAATGGTCAAGGACAATGGTGCGGCGGTCGGCGCCCTCCACCACCACCAGGACATGCGGGTCCCCGGTGGAAGAGGTATCGGCCTTGCGCGACCACATGCCAGTTGCGCCCATCAGGCGTGTCTCCTTAAGCGTTCGTCAGCCCTACCGCCGACAGGTCCTACGTGTGAATTCTTGCATAGACTATAGTTCAATCTACCCGGCTCATCCAGTTTTAAGCGCAGCCAGCCATTCCTTCCCGCTTAAGAGGGCGGGCCTGCCCCCAAAGTGCGTCTTTCCTTTCGGAAATTCCATCGTAAACTGTTGGACGGTTGCGGGCACCGCCCGTCAGAACCCCATTCTCAGCAGCTATCCAGGAGAGCCTCTTGAAACTGACACTTCGTCTGATTTTGGCCGTACTCTTCGGCGCCTTTTCTCTATCCGCAATAGCCCAAGTCGTCCCGCAAGTCTCGCCGTTCTCCGCGGATATGCAAATAACGTCCAGCCGCGGCGGCGATGCCCGCGAAATCAATGGCAAGATGTACTTCACCAGCAGCCATATGCGCATGGACCTGGAGAGCGGACCGCACGGCGCATCCACCCTGATCACCAACATGGCGACACAGACTACCGACATGCTGATGCCGCAACAGCACATGTACATGGAATTCAAAGCGGACCAGGCGATGATGGCGCGCCGTCCGGGCATGACGCCCAGCATCAAGCCGTTCAGCGATCCAAATAATCCCTGCTCCGGCGAAACCGGCGCCACCTGCAAGAATCTCGGCGTGGAACAGGTCAACGGCCGCAGCTGCGACCACTGGCAAATCACGCACAAAGACGGCAAGGTCACCAATGCCTGGATCGACCAAAAGCTGCACTTCCCCATCAAGTCGGTCTCCGACGACTCGACCTGGCAACTGACGAACATCAAGGAAGGCGAGCCTTCCGCCAGCCTCTTCGAGATTCCGTCTGGCTATCGCAAGATGGACATCGGCGGGGTAATGGGCGGCATGCAGCCTCCGGCCCAGTAGACTTAGCTGAACATCAGGCGGTCGAAGTTGTTTTCGCCGCCTGACCTTCCTCATCCGCGAATCTTGTGTTTGCCGCCGACCATTTTCGCTCCTCATTGAAGCCGTCTCCCTCCCAAGAATTACTTTTCCCGCGAAAGACATCCGCAACTCCTTGCTTCGACACGGGTTATAGAAGTTAATCCGAGGGGCGAAACGCGGATATAATGGAGCAACGCTCCCCTTGTTTCTGTCCGATCTTCTGCGGCCAACGGAAGAGTCTCGGTGCACGAACCCTCGATGTTGCCCTCTACCTCGCCAACCCGTCAGCCGAATAAGCGCAGCAGCACACCTGCGATTGTTGCGCTCTCGATTTGTATCTTCTTTCTGTTTACTGTCATCCTGGCGCAGGCGACCTTCAAGCTGACATTTCTACAGCCCGACACCAGCGAAGAAACACTGATTTTCGCTTCGGTCTCGGCGCTTATCTTTCTCCTATTTATTGCGCTGACGTTCGTCCTTATCCGCACCCTGTTGCGTCTGTATGCCGAACGCAAGAGCGGCCTGCTTGGGTCGAAGTTTCGCAGCCGAATGGTAATGGGCGCGCTGCTGCTATCGCTTGGCCCCGTCATCTTCCTGTTTTTGTTTTCGTACGGCTTACTGAACCGCTCGATTGAGAAGTGGTTCTCGCGTCCGTCGGAGGACGTGCAATACCACACCAACCTGATCGCCTCGCTGCTCACCAACTATGCGATGGCGAATGCCCAAGGTGAGGCGCAGCGCATTGCCGCCTCGCCCGAAGCGCAGAAGTCGTTCCACACCGGTAACTTCAGCTTCATCATGGACGCCTTCCGCAACAGCGAAGTCACGCTGCAAGGGGGATTCGCCTTTGCCCTGGTCGATGATCGCGCGGAAGCCAGCTTCCACGCGCCGGAGGGTTGGCCGCTGATGCGCCGTCACCTTCCGCAGGCTGCCGACCCGGACCAGAAGCCTTTCGATCTTTTTGGCGAAACCTACGTTCTCGGACGCGCCCACGTTGGCGATCACGGACAGGTGCTGGTCGCCATGCCGCTGCCGGCTAACTACTCGGGCACGCTGCGCGACCTGGAGAGCAGTCAGAACCAGTACGGCGAGCTGCGACTGCAACGTCGGCGGCTGCGTCGCACCTATCTTGGACTGCTGCTGCTGCTGACCGTCGGCGTGCTCTTCGCCTCGATGTGGCTTGCGCTCTATCTTTCCAAGATGGTGACCAAGCCGTTAGTCGCTCTGGCAGAAGCTACGCACGAAATCTCGCGCGGCCGGCTCGACTACCGTGTCGATGTGCAAGCTGGCAGCGAGATCGGAAAGTTGGTGGAATCGTTCAACCACATGGCCGCCGACCTGGAAGCCGGCCGCACCAGCATTGAAGAGTCGCGTCGCAAGCTGGCTGACATCAACGCCCAGCTCGAACAACGTTCGCGGCACATCGAAACCATCCTGGAGAGCGTTCCTTCCGGGGTTCTTTCGCTCGACGCCGCGCGCCGCATCGTCCACTCGAACGCCGCCGCGCGGCGCTTGTTACATCTCGACCAGGACCCAGCTCTCTCCACCGAAAGCCTGCGCGATCTCTTTCCAGTCGATACGGTCACCGATCTCGAACACATGCTGCGCAAGGCTGACCGCATGGGGAGTACAACCAGCCAGATGGAGCTGGCAACTTCGCGCGTGAACCTGAATGTTGCGGTCACAGTGGCCTCGCTCGATCCTCCTACGCAAACATCGCGCAATGGCCGTCACCGCGCCGGATACGTAGTAGTCCTGGAAGACCTGACTGACCTGTTACGCGCCCAGAAGCAGACGGCGTGGCGCGAAGTCGCTCGCCGTATCGCTCATGAAATCAAGAACCCGCTGACTCCGTTGTCGCTGTCGGCCGAGCGCATTCGCCGGCATCTGGAACGTCCGACGCCTCCCGACGCCGCTTCGCTCAGCGTGATCCGGCAGTGCGCGATGACCATCAATTCGTCGGTCGAAACCGTGCGCAAGCTGGTAGACGAGTTCTCGACCCTGGCTCGATTCCCCGCCTCCAAGCCGCAGCCCTCCGATATCAACGCCATCGTGAATGAGGCGCTGCTGCTGTTCGACGGCCGCCTGGATGACATTCAAGTGCAACGATTCCTCGCAACCGATCTACCCATGGTGCAGGCTGATCCGGAAGCCATTAAGCGTGCGGTCGCGAACCTCGTCGATAACGCTGCCGAAGCTTTGCATGATTCGCTCCTCAAGCAGATCGTGATCTCCACCGAACTGACCGACGGTCGCGATTCGGTCGAAGTGGTCGTTGCCGACACCGGACATGGTGTCACTCCTGATGTAAAAGAGAAGCTGTTCCTGCCTTATTTCTCGACCAAGCGTCGCGGGACCGGACTGGGTCTTGCGATCGTGAGCCGAATCGTCGAAGATCATCGTGGGACGATTCGTGTAGAAGAGAACACTCCCCTGGGCGCCCGCTTTATCGTAGAGTTACCTCTGGCGCAGGAAATGGCTTACGCAGCCGGCGCCACTCAAGATGCAGACCATTCTGATCGTGGATGACGAGTCGCAGATCCGCAGCGCGCTGGAAGGCGTGCTGGCGGATGAAGGCTACAAGACCTTACTCGCCGGCAGTGGCGAGGAGTGTCTCGAAATCCTGCGTCACAAATCGCCCGATGTAGTGCTGCTCGACATCTGGCTGCCGGGAATCGACGGTCTCGAGACGCTGGAGAAGCTGGTCGAGCGCGAAGACCATCCCGAAGTCATTATGATCTCCGGACACGGCAACATCGAGACGGCCGTCCGCGCCACCAAGCTCGGCGCCTTCGACTTCCTGGAAAAGCCGCTCTCCATCGAGCGCACACTCATCGTCCTGAAGAACGCCATCGAATCCAAGCGGCTGCGCAGCGAGAATCTGGAGTTCAAGAAACAGTTTCAGGCGCGTAGCGTAATCGTCGGCGACAGCATTCCCATCAAGGCGCTACGCCAGCAGATCTCGTTGATGGCGCCGACCAATGGACGCGTGCTCATCTATGGCGAGTCTGGAACCGGCAAGGAGCTGGTGGCACGCGCGATTCATGCCCAGGGGCTGCGCAAGGACGCGATGTTTGTCGAAGTGAACTGCGCGGCCATTCCCGAAGACCTCATCGAGAGCGAGCTCTTCGGACACCGCAGAGGCGCTTTCTCCACGGCGACCGCCGACAAGGAAGGCAAGTTTCAGAAAGCCGACGGCGGGACACTGTTCCTCGACGAAGTCGGCGACATGAGCCTGAAGACGCAGTCCAAAGTGCTGCGCACTCTCGACGAGGGTCGCTTCGCTCCGGTCGGCGAAGAGGAACCGATTACCGTTGATGCGCGCGTGATCGCCGCCACCAACAAGGATTTGGAAGACGAAATCTCGAAGGGCAACTTTCGCGAAGACCTCTTCTATCGGCTCAACGTAATTCCCTTCTACGTTCCGCCGCTGCGCGAACGCAAGGAAGACATTCCTTTGCTGGCTCGTCATTTCTTGAAGGAGTTTTCCGAAACCTACAGTCGCCGTCCAAAAGAGATTTCGGAAGACGCTCTCGATGCCTTGATGCGCTATTCGTGGCCCGGCAACGTGCGCGAACTACGCAATCTGATCGAACGCATCGTGATCATGAATCCGTCGGTCACCAAGCTTGAGCGGAAGCACCTGCCAACGCTGGTGTATCGCGAAGGCGGCCGCCGCATCATCGGCGACTTCTCCAGCCTGCATCAGGCGCGCGCCGCGTACGAACGCGATTACATCCTGAAGAAGCTCGACGAAAATCAAGGTAGCGTCAGCCGCACAGCCGAAGTCCTCGGCCTGGAACGCAGCCACATGTACCGCAAGATGAAGGCGCTGGGAATTACGGTGAAGGAATAGACAGTTGCCTGTTGTCGGTTGTCGGTAAATAGTTTGTGTTTGTCATCACGAGCAGCGCCTTCAGGCCGACGAGGGATCTGCTGTCCGAACAAACCGCGAAAAATTGTCCCAGATTATTGTCGCCCGCGAAATTGGATGATGTGTCTGCGATCGCGTTTCGACGGCCTTCGTTGCGGCGCGGGCTCGAACGCGGCTAAGGCTTTGCGTTCTTCGGCTGCTTTCTGCCGTGCCTCTCGACTTGCTTCCGTCTCACGATACAGCGTTTGCGCAACCGCGGCCGGTCCGCGCATTTCGCTTAGCTGAAGCACCTCAACTTCGAACTCTCCGCTGTCATTGGCGATCTTCAGCATGTCGCCGACGCGCACTTCGCGGGCAGGCTTTGCCGCATTGCCGTGAGATTGGATTCTGCCTAATTCGCAGGCGCGTTTTGCCAACGCACGAGTCTTGAAAAATCGCGCAGCCCACAACCAGATGTCGATGCGAATTCCGTCCATCGCTGATCAGATTAACGCTTCGGCAGGGAGGAATGCATGATCCAAATAGCGATTGCCGCTCCCACCAGCAGCAAGATTCCAACAAGAATCTCCAGAACCGGCAAACGAGATTTGCTTTTTCGATCTTCGTCGGGGCACATAACTACTGCGCCTGTTGCTGGGAAAGCAGTACGACGTCGGTATTGGAGCGTCCGCGCGAAACAGCCAACCGTTTGTTCTTCCAGTCGTAATCGTAACCGTAGATCAGCAGGTCGTTGAAGTTGGTCATCGGCGTCACGTTCTTCTCGCCGACGGTTTGTGCCAGCATGTTCGAAACGCCCTTAGCTGTTACCGGATAGTAGAGAAATTTTCCATCTGGCGAAAACTGGTAGATGTTAGAGATCGCAGGAATTGGCGGAAACGTCTTGACCGGCAAACCGCCCTGCGCCGGAAGGATTTCGATCATCGACCGGAAATTCACACCGGCGCCCGTTGTAGTAAAAGCTGCGATCTGCTGACTGTCAGGAGAGTACGTGGCGAACTGCACAACTTTGTCGCTGAGCTGCTTCGCTTGGCCGCCGCTCATCGGCGTCGACATCAACAGTCTCTTGCCTTTGACGAACGAGGTGTAGAGGAACGATTTGCCGTCGGGCGCGCAAACCGCATTCTGATCGACCGTCCCTTTCGTCAGTGGCGCAACCGTTCCGTTCTGCAGATCGAGCCGATAAACGTTAATCGCCTTCGTCTCTTTGTTCGGCATGGAAAACAGAGCGCTCGCGCCGTCATGACACACCGACAGTCCAGACATCGGCAAGTGCTCCTGATACACGATGGTGCGATTCGTTCCGTCCGCGTTCATGATCGAGATATGGCCGTCGTAGTCGAGCGCCACCAGACGACCGTCAGGAAGCCAGCCAATGTTCACGTTCCCATGATCATCGATCTGCTTAGCATTGGCGCTGCCATTCGGATCCGAGCTCATCGTGTAAATCGAGGCCTGTGGCGTAATCTGTATCGCCACCAATTCTTTTCCATCCTTAGTCAAACCCAGCGTGAGATTGCTATACGAATTCAGGTCGTTGGTGACGCGATGCAGCTTGCCGGCAGCGATCGCGATCTCGCCAACCTGGCCGTTCCAATCGCTGGAGATGTCGTGAAAGATCAGAACCAGGTGCTCGGAATCCGGCATCCATGTTGGCTTCTGCAGAATTGCAGTTCCTGCATAAACGGTTTTCTCTTTGCCGTCATCTGGATTGATCAGCACGACCCGACCGAGATTCTGCGTCCCAGGATCGAGCACCGATGCGGCAATCCACTTGCCGTCGGGCGACCATGATGGATCCGAATAACCAGGCAGAGGCATCTTCGCCAGAACGCGCTCGCTGGTTCCGTCGGAATGAGCAATGATCAGCGTGGAACTCGCGTCTGACGAGCTGTCGCGCAGATAAACAATCTGCTGCGCGTCGGGCGAGAAGCTGATAGCGCTGTCGACATCGTCGACCAGCTTGCGCGGCGTGCCGCCGAGAACCGGGATCTGATAGAGGAAGCCAACTCCAGGATGATCGGGCTCCTGGCGCACGAAGTACAGGAAATCGCCGTTGGGAGAAAACGTCAGGCCGCGATAGGCGACTTCGGCTGCAGGCATGATCTGCGCGTTGCTGCCGGTCGCGACATGCCGCATCCACAAGCTCTGTTGTCCATGACCTTCGTCGGCGACGCTCACCACGTATTTGCCGTCGGGAGAAATCGTGGCGAGCACAACGTGTCCTGTGTTCGTCAGCTTCTCCATATTCATGTTCTGGAACGGAATCGGCCCCGAGTCGCCGCGCCATTGCAGCAAGCGGTTGTAAAGGCCATAAGCTCCCGCGCCGATCATTAGCATGCTGACAGCGAGAACGATGAACGCCCCGCTGCGGCGGCGGCGCTCTTTCGCCGTGTGCGAATCTTCGATCTCGCGATCGACGACGCTGCTTCTCGATTGCGCTGTCGAAGAAGTTTGCGCGGCTACAACGCCACTGCGCGATTGGCTGGAACCGTCGCGCTTCAGGCGCTTGAGATCGGCGCGCATCTCGGCTGCGCTTTGATAACGCAACTCCAGATCCTTCTCCAAAGCCTTGTCGATGATCTCTTCCAGCTTGAACGGAATATTCGGATTCAGTTCGGCGGGCGGACGCGGCGCGCGATCCAGGATTCCCTGGAAGATTACAGCTGACGTATTTCCTTCGAACGGAATCTTGCCAGTTGCCATCTCATAGAGAATTCCGCCCAGCGAAAACAGATCGCTGCGGCCATCAAGCTCTTCGCCGCGAGCCTGTTCTGGCGACATGTAAGCGACCGTTCCGACCGCGGTTCCGGGAGAAGTCAGCATCAACGGCGCAGCGGTCGCGGCGTTACCACCAACAGTTTCCATTGAGCCGCGGCGATCGTAGATCAGCTTCGCCAAACCGAAGTCGAGGATCTTCGCCTGTCCGCGCGTGGTGATGAAAATATTCGCCGGCTTCAGATCACGGTGAACGATGTGCTTGTTGTGAGCGACGTCAAGCGCATCGGTAATCTGGATACCGATATCGACGATCTTCTCCAGCGGCAACGCATGACCGTCGATCTTATCGTTGAGGCTTTGTCCATCCAGCAACTCCATGGCGATGAAGTGCTGGCCTTCGCATTCCTCGATGGCATAGATGGTGCAGATGTTGGGATGGTTCAGCGCTGAGGCCGCGCGCGCTTCCTGTTTGAAGCGCTCCAGCGCATGCGAATCCTGCTCCAGTTCCGATGGCAGGAACTTCAGCGCGACATGACGTCCAAGCCGGCTGTCTTCGGCTTCATACACAACTCCCATTCCGCCGGAACCCAGCTTCTTGATTACGGTGTAATGGAGAATGTTCTTGCCGACCAGAGTGTCCAAGGCTGAAATCTCTCACTTTGACTCTAGTGTGACGAGAGAGAAGCGTCAAGGAGAGCAGCGGCTGCTTGATAGGTCGCGAGTCGCTGCATATATTCTGAGCCCATCTCGTGAGCGCCGCGTCGCATTGAGAGATGGAAGCTCGCACAAGAAAGCCGTCCGCAAAGGACGGCCTTCTCTGTACTCGAAGTCTAACTCACATCCTGACGATCGGACATCAACGTGCCATTGCGAGCATAACTTTCACGCGGCACTTCGACGAAGGCAATGGTCAGTTTCTCCGGCTTGACATGCAGTTCCTGCGTCAAGATCTCAGTTATGCGTTTCACAGCGCGGCGCTTCTGTTCCATGGTGCGGCCAGACAACATTGTGATCTGCACATGTGCCATAAATCCTCCGCTCGCCAGCCAGCAGATGCAGGTTGCGCATCTGAGACTTGTTATTTTGCCAGTTCGTATCCGGCGAAGAAGTAGCTCAACTCGAAGCGCGCTGTGTCTTCCGCATCCGAGCCGTGAACCGCGTTCTCCTCGATGCTGGAAGCCCATTTCTTGCGGATGGTTCCTTCTTCCGCCTTCGCGGGATCAGTTGCGCCCATCAGCTTGCGATAGTCGGCAATCGCGTCTTCTTTCTCCAGAGCCATGACAACGATCGGACCGCTCGACATAAAGTTGGTGAGCGACTCGAAGAATGGACGATGCACGTGAACGGCGTAAAAGCCTTCGGCCTGCGCTTTATCGATGTGCAACATTCTCATGCCGATGATGCGGAATTTGTTCTCCAGAAGAGTGTGGATGATGTCGCCAGCCGCGCCGCGCTCAACTGCGTCGGGCTTGATGATAGAAAGAGTGCGCTGCAGAGTTTTCATGGGTTGGTTCTTTGTCCTTGCGATTGGGGTTATAAAACCTAACTTGGCGAGAGAGGTTACTTTCGTTACTCCCCCCTCGAAATGGCTTGTAAAGTCTTCAAAACATTAGTCCCAATACCGGAAGCCTCCAAAGTCTTCTCAGTAAAAGACTTACAGGTAAAGTATTGCCGCGCTTGGCTTTAGCTCTGTCTGCTCCGAAGCCCACGCGGATTAAATATGCTGCCGCCGCGGCGCGGATCACTGAACATCATGTGACCGCCGGCTCAGGCCCACGGCTGACACAGGTATCCGCCCTCCGGCTCAAGAGCCAATCGGCGCGCCTGTCATGGAACCCGCGGCTTATAGCTCAAGGCTCACGCCTGAAAGCCATTGCTCATTGCGCAAGGCTCGCAGTTCACAATCAAGAGCCGAGAGCCAATAGCAGCCTTCTTACCTGCCGATCACCGCCGCCTGCGCCTTCACCAGCGTCTCGCCGATCTCAGCCGGGGACTTCGCCATGTGAATGCCCGCAGCTTCCATCGCCTTAATCTTCTCCGACGCGGTTCCCTTGCCGCCCGAGATGATGGCGCCCGCGTGACCCATGCGGCGTCCCGGAGGCGCGGTTTGTCCGGCGATGAATCCGACCACAGGTTTGCGAACATTCTGCTTGATGAACTCCGCCGCGGTTTCTTCGGCGCTTCCGCCGATCTCGCCGATCATGATGATCGCTTCGGTCTCCGGATCGTCGTTGAACAGTCGGATCGCATCGACAAAATTGGTGCCGATGATGGGATCGCCGCCGATACCGATGGCGGTCGATTGTCCGATGCCGCGCGTAGTGAGCTGGTACACCGCTTCATAGGTCAGCGTGCCCGAGCGCGAGACGATGCCGACATTCCCTTCCTTATGAATATGCGCCGGCATAATGCCGATCTTGCACTTGCCGGGCGAGATGATGCCTGGGCAGTTGGGGCCGATGAGCCGCGACTTCTTCGTCTTCATGAACTCCCAGGCGTTGACCATGTCTAACGCCGGAATGCCTTCGGTGATGCAGACGATCAGCGGGATGTTCGAATCGGCGGCTTCCATGATGGCGTCGGCCGCACCCGGGGGCGGAACGAAGATAACGGTTGCGTTGGCGCCGGTTTTCTCGAGCGCTTCGCTTACCGTGTTGAAGATCGGCCAGCCCTCATGCGTGGTGCCGCCTTTGCCCGGAGTCACGCCGCCGACCACGGTCGTACCGTACGCGGCTGCGTTCTTCGCATGGAAGGTTCCTTCTCGGCCGGTCAAACCCTGTACCAACAGCTTTGTATTTTTATCAACCAGGATGCTCATAGCTTTTGCCACTCCCCTTCCGAGCTTTCGGAACACGTCAGTTCAACGAAATCGCCGTGACAAACGCCAACACACTGCTGTTGGAAGTCGGTCGTCTGGATGCTGTTCTCACAGCCGATGTCGAGACAGGTCAGAACCCAGGCCTCGTCCCCCATCGTCGAAGTCATTGGCCCTGGCGTGTGGGCTGGTTTGTCGAAAGGAATTCTTGTTGCGCTCATCGCTACCCCTTGGCCGCGGCGACAACCTTCTCGGCCGCGTCTTTCATGGTCTCTGCCACGATAAATTTCAGTCCGCTATCTTTCAGGATCTGGCGGCCCTGTTCGACGTTCGTTCCCTCCAGCCGCAACACGATCGGCAACTGGATGTTGGTTGTACGTGCCGCACTGACGATGCCGTTGGCCAGCGTGTCGACCCGCAGGATGCCGCCAAAGATGTTGATGAGCACTGCCTTCACGTTCTTATCGCTCAGCAGGATTTCGAAAGCATGCGTCACTTGCTCTTCGTTGGCGCCGCCGCCCACGTCGAGAAAGTTGGCCGGCATACCCCCTGCGTACTGAATGATGTCCATGGTGGCCATCGCCAGGCCGGCGCCGTTGACCATGCAGCCGACGTTGCCGTCGAGCTTGATGTAGTTCAGGCTGTACTTGCTGGCCTCGACTTCAAGCGGATCTTCTTCGCTGACGTCGCGCAGTTCGCGGATCTCGGGATGGCGATAGAGAGCGTTGTCGTCGAAGGTCATCTTCGCATCGAGCGCGAACAGGCGGCCGTCGGTGGTGGTGATGAACGGATTGATTTCGACCAGCGATGCGTCAGTGTCTTCGGCAGCGCGCGCCAAGGCCATCATGAACTTCACCGCGCCACTGATGTACTTGGGTTCGAGGCCAAGGCGGAAAGCGATCTCGCGCGCCTGGAACGGCAGCAAGCCAAAGCCGGGGATGAGATGTACCTTGATGATGGCGTTCGGATCCTTTGCGGCGACTTCCTCGATCTCCATACCGCCGGCAGCCGATGCCATGAAGACGTTACGTCCCACCTGGCGATCGAGCACGATGCCGAGGTAAAGCTCGCGCGCGATGGGGAGCGTTTCTTCGATGAGAAGGCGTTGAACTTTCTTGCCTTCAGGGCCGGTCTGGTGCGTGACCAGATTCATGCCCAGCATTTTCGGAACCAGAACAGCGGCTTCCTCGGCGGTCATGGCGATCTTCACGCCACCGCCCTTGCCGCGGCCACCGGCATGAATCTGCGCTTTGACGACGACCCCCGTGGCGCCCTCGCGTAGCAATGACCGGGACGCGTTTTCAGCCTCTTCGCGCGTCTCGACCATGTACCCACGCGGAACTGCCACTCCATACTTCGCAAGAATGGTCTTTCCCTGGTACTCGTGTATTTTCATGATTTCGATTACGACGTCGCGGACCGCTTATGCCCGCGTTTCCGGTTGTGACCGGGGTGTCTGCTCCTTAAGAGGATGGCGTAACGCTGGGAAACCAATGATTGTATAAGACCGGGCGGAGGGGAGGCTAGCGCGAGGAGGGGCGCTCGATTTCGCAAGAAACGGCCGTTCAATATCGCCCAAGCCGCTTGCGGCGGAAGCGCCCGGGGGCGACGCGGGAAGAACTCCGAGCCGCGTCAGCGTGTTTAGTGACGCCGTTACGATTCGGAAGTTTCGGCAGGCCGTTCGCACGGACACGCCCCAGCCGCTCGCGGCGGGAGCGTCTCGAGCCCGGCGTGTTAACGCCGGGTAGCGACATCGGAAGGATTCTAGCCGCGTCAGCGGCGACAGGGTGTTTTGTGACACCGGTACGATTCGGAAATTTCGGCAGGCCGCTCGCACGGGCACGCCCAAGCCGCTTGCGGCGGGAGCGCCGTGAGCCCGGCGTGTTAACTCCGGGTTGACGACATCGGAAGGATTCTAGCCGCGTCAGCGGCGACAGGGTTTAGAACACCTCATTCATATCAAACGCAATTCCGGACTTGGCCAACAATGATGTGTACTCCTGCTCGAACGTGTGTTTGGCGTGATGTTCTTCCTGGTTATCGATGTACTGCACGACCATGGGAACTTGTGACGGACTCACGCTGATGGCTGCGTATCCGTCCTGCCATGCGAATGTGCATCCAAGCTCGTGCATCCAACGCGACGAATTCGCCTTTAATGTCCGCACAATATCCGAGGTGCTCGATCTTGCGGGAACCGTCATCAGAATGTGCACGTGGGTTTTGGTTCCACCAATTGCCGTGAGATTAACGCCCGTGTTGCGTCCGATGGCGCGCATGTAGGTCCACAGGCGGGACGGGTCGTTGATCAACGGCAGACGGTCCTTGGTGCTGAACACACAATGTATGAGTTGCAGGGCGTAGGTGTGAGCCATCGAAATGATTGTTGGTGAATAAAATGGCGAAGGATGTGCGGCAGGTCACCGCGATTTGTGTCGCCGCTGACGCGGCTCGGGCGTCATTTTGCGACTCATACCCGGCGTTGACACGCCGGGCTCACGGCGCTCCCGCCGCGAGCGGCTTGGACGATACGCCGCGAACGTACGATGTCGAATCAAGGCATCCGCCGCAAGCCACGCAAACCCTGTCGCCGCTAAAGCGGCTCGGCCTCTGGTCGTCCGTACACCCGGGGCTGACGCCCCGGGCTCACGGCTCTTTTGCCGCTGCGCGGCTCGTCGATGCTCGGGCGATGAGCCGAATGCCAAGCGCTAACTGTTAGGCCCCAAATGCCAGGCGCTAAGTGCTAAATGCTAAGTGCTAAGTGCTAGGTGCCAAATGCCAAGTGCTAAATGCCAAATGCCAAATGCCAAGTGCTAATTGCTAGCGGCTAACTGTTAATTGCTGCCTTCTCCAACGGCGTCGAAAACTGCCGCTCTATTTTTTCGCGATAGCAGGGGCCGGAGTTGTAGGTGCAGAACGGATACAGCTTTCCGTCGGGCGTGGCGTAGTGAATCACGCAGCGCTTCACGCGCTCGATGTCGTAGTTGTACGCATCCTGAAAGTGCATGCCGGCAACCAGCAGCGTGCGATACGTATACGTGCCGTCCTTGCCGTCGCGGCCGAGCTTCTTGTTCGTCAGTCCTTGCAAGGTCTGAAGGAACTTCGTGAAGGTCAGCCCCGGAGGCGCAAGCTCCTTCTTGAAGTGACGCTGCATCGAGTTCCACGCCTTCATCTTGCTGTAGAACTTGAAGCGCGCCTTCCCGGCCGAGCGTGAAAGCTCTTCCATGTCTTGCAGCATGTTGGGCACGTCGACGAATTGCGTGATGGGCACGGCCTTCTTCGATTTTTCGTCGACGAAGAAGTAGGTGCCGAGGGAGCAGTGCGGGTGCGACGAGATGGTCGGCACTCCGGTTCCGCGCAGGGCCGCCGTGAGCTTCGAGAATGGCGTGACACAGGCCAGCGGAAACCAATCAGAGCGTGGATCGGTAATGCCGGTCTGCTCGCTGACGCAGCGTGCCAGGTCCGAGAGGGTGAAACGTTTGGCCAGCAGTTCGTGCTTGGCGATGCGTCCGGTAAAGGCCACCGGCTGGAAGCTGATGCCCGAGACGCAGTCGACATTCTCGATGGCGACGCGGACAATGTCTCCGACCTGATGATCGTTCAGTCCCTTCACGATCGTCGGCACAAAGACAATCTTCATGCCGGTGGCGCGGCAGTTCTCGATGACTTTCATCTTGAGATCGAGCAGTGACTGGCCACGCACGCGGCGATAGATGTTATCGTCGACGCCGTCGAACTGCAGATAGAGCGTCGCCAGTCCCGCGGCTTTCGCTTTCCGCGCGAATTCGAGATCCGCGAGTTGAATGCCGTTGGTCGCAGCCTGAATGTGGGTGAAGCCCATCTCGCGCGCCATCGAGAGAACCTCGAAGAACTGCGGATGAATGGTCGGCTCGCCGCCGGAGAACTGCACCACTCGGCCGTCTACCGGGCGCTCGCCGCGCAACGTGTTCAGCGTCGTGCGAATCTGCTCGAGGTTCGGCTCGTAGACATAGCCGGCAACATTGGCATTGGCGAAGCAGACCGGGCAAGTCAAGTTGCAGCGGTTGGTGAGGTCGACGTTCGCCAGCGCCGTGTGCGAAGTGTGCATGCCGCAAAGGCCACAGTCGTCAGGGCATTTCGCGCCGCCTTCGACCTGCGGATTCGAGAGGCCGAGGTTGTCGCCGAAGTTCCACTCTTCCATCTTGAGGTAGAGATCGACGTCGCTGAAAACGATGTCGCGAAAGTGGCCGTGCTCGGGACACCGCTTCTCCATCACCACCTTGCCACCGTCGGCAAAAATATTAGCTGGGATAACCTTGATGCACTCGGGGCAAAGCGACTCGGTTTGCTTGGGCAGACCTTTCAGCAGAGGCTTGATGGGAGCGCCGGTGTAGGTGACCTCGGGTTGCAGGATGCGCAGGGTCGGCCGTTTGGTCGGCGATGGAGTTGGTTGCTCAGAGTTCGTCGATGCGACGGGCAAGTTCACTTCAGGCGCTAACGTCTGGGTGCTCATTTTTCCTCGCTGCGATGGAGTGGGTGCGATGGTGTCCAACGACGGCGACCAGGATCGCCTACACGACCGCGTTCATGGATAGGAGATTGTCGCTCCTAAGCCCTGGCGGATGCTGTGTCACGTCTCACCCATTTGAGTGAAGCGGGTTTGCAGCGAACGGAGCAGAGCATTGGTCGACGGCTTCAATCGTGCAGTGAATGGGGTGTGGGTTTTGGCGATGCCCGGCGCAAAGCCGCCGTACATCCCCTGTTACAATCAAAGTGCAGGCCACTGGCCATCTCTCTCATCCATGAAGTGTCCGTTCTGCGGCTTTGAAAACGACAAGGTAGTCGATTCGCGCGAAAGCAAGGAAGGCGAGTCCATCCGCCGGCGTCGCGAGTGTCTGAAGTGCGAGAAGCGCTTTACGACCTACGAACGAATCGACGAAATCCCCTACATGGTGGTGAAGAAGGATGGGCGCCGCGAGAAATTCGAGCGGCAGAAGGTCCTGGCCGGCCTGCTGCGCGCTTGCGAGAAGCGTCCGGTGTCGATGGGCAGGATGGAACAGATTGTCAACGACGCCGAGGGTTTCGTTGTCGACTCCCAGGATCGCGAGCGCAAGACCAGCGAAATTGGCGAGCTGATCATGAACCGGTTGAAGCGCATCGACAAAGTGGCCTATGTGCGCTTCGCCTCGGTTTATCTCGATTTCAAAGATGTGCGCGAGTTTATGGAAGAGCTGAAAGAATTGCTCGACACCAAGGAGAACTCGTCCGCCAAAGCCAAGTCCGGGAATTAGTCCGGCGACAAATGATAAAGGAAGAATGGCATACAAAGTTACTCTGATTCCTGGTGACGGCATTGGCCCTGAGGTCGTGAATGCCTCGGTTCGTATTCTGGAAGCAACGGGCGTCAAATTCGAGTGGGAGAGCTACGCGGCCGGCGCCGAAGCCTACGAGAAATATCGCGAGTACATCCCGAAAGAGTTGATTGAGTCCATCGAGCGCACCAGTATCGGCCTGAAGGGCCCGGTGACGACGCCGATCGGCGGCGGATTTCCCAGCATCAACGTCGCTCTGCGAAAAAAGTTCGAGCTCTACGCCAACTTCCGTCCGATTCGTAATCTGCCTTCAGTGGCCACGCGTTACCCTGATGTCGATCTGGTGGTGATTCGCGAAAATACCGAGGGTCTGTACTCGGGCATCGAACATGAAGTGGTTCCGGGCGTTGTCGAGAGCCTGAAGATCATTACCGAGAAGGCTTCGACGCGCATCGCCAAGTTCGCCTTCAACTACGCGCGCAAACATAACCGAAAGAAGATCCACGCCATCCACAAAGCCAACATCATGAAACTGTCCGATGGCTTATTCATCCGCTGCTCGCGCAACGTCTCGAAGGACTACCCCGAGATCACTTACGGTGAACATATCGTCGACAACACCTGCATGCAGCTGGTGATGAACCCCTATCAATACGACATGCTGCTGCTGGAGAATCTGTACGGCGACATCGTCTCGGATTTGTGCGCGGCGTTCGTCGGCGGCCTGGGATTGGTACCGGGAGCGAACTTCGGCGAGCAATGCGCCATCTTCGAAGCCGTGCATGGCTCTGCCCCCGACATTGCAGGGAAGGATATTGCGAATCCGACCGCCGTCCTGCGCTCGGGCATTCTGATGCTGCGCCATCTGGGAGAGGACAACGCTGCGAATCACATTCGCCTGGCGCTGGAGAAGGTCTACGGCGAGAAGAAGCACCTCACGCGCGATGTGGGCGGCACGGCCGGTACGAGCGAGTTCGCCGATGCCATGGTCGAGGCGCTGCACACCATTCCGCCGCCGAAACCGGTGTTGCAGGAAGTGGAGTTGTAGAACTTACAAACGATCCGGCCAGCGTTGGCGACCGTAGAACACCGCAATAATCTCGACGGTCTGGCGCCGAATTCGATATGGAATGAGGTACGGCGTACGCGGTATTACCAGCTCACGTGTGCCCGCGATACGGCCGGGGCGTCCTGCATTCGGAAACTTTTCTAGCCGTTCGACAGATTCGAGGATGCGTCTGGCCACCTGATTGGCAGCTTTGGGATTGTCCTGTTCAATATAGCCGCGCAGTTTTCTTAAATGACTGATAGCCCGCCGCGACCAGATGACCTTCATCGCGGCGACTTGCGCTCTTTCTTCTGGCCCCAGCTTTCAAGCCACGCCCGAATCTCTCCATGCTCGACGCTACGGCCGGAATTGAGATCGTCGATGCCAGCCTCGATCTCAGCGAGCTGCCAGGCTTCGGATTCCACGTAGTTCTCGATTGCCTCTGCTGCCAGGAACGAACGTGAACGGCGAGATGCCTTCGCCAAGGCTTCCAGCTTTGCCTTGGTCTTCGGATTCAGACGCACCGACAATACCGACGACGACATTGTAGTTACCTGTATACATTGTACTACGCATGCCTTGCGCTCTTAGTCGAAGTCTCACCGATCTACAGATGAGCAACAACCCGGTTGGCGATCACCGCACTCTTACGAGCGCCGGGCCGGTTCGATGGCAAGATTTGCGATACCATCCTGAAACGGGGTAGCCCTTTTCCATGAACTTTCCTCGCTCCAGCGGCATACTGTTGCATCCTACTTCCCTGCCCAGCCCTTACGGCATCGGTGACCTGGGCCCACAGGCGTACGCCTTCGCAGATTTCCTGCACGAATCGGGGCAGCGCATCTGGCAAGTGCTGCCGCTTGGGCCGACCGGTTACGGCGACTCTCCCTATCAGTGTTTCTCGGCGTTCGCCGGCAATCCCATGCTGATCAGCATCGACCGGCTAGTGGAGCGCGGATACCTTGACGCAACCGACGTTCAGGACAAGCCGAGCTTCCCGGCCAACGTCGTCGACTTCGGCGCGGCCATTGCCTGGAAGCGTCCTCTGTTGCAAAAGGCATTTCGCAGCTTTCAGAAAGCCACGACTGAGGATCTCCAGGAATTCGAAGCGTTTTGCAATCGCCACGCCTCCTGGCTCGACGAATTCGCGCTGTTCATGGCAGCCAAAGACGCTCACGAGCTGGAGAGTTGGACGGAATGGGAACCGGACTTGGCCTTACGTGAGCCGGCGGCGTTGCAGCAGGCTCGCGAGCAGCTCCGCGACGACATCGAATGCAATAAATTCATCCAGTTCGAGTTTGAGCGGCAGTGGTGCGACCTGAAGGCGCATTGCACCCGCAACGATATTCGCATCCTGGGCGATATGCCGATCTATGTTGCCCTCGACAGCGCTGACGTGTGGGCAAATCGCCATCTGTTCGAGCTGCAGTCGGACGGCACACCGCGCGTCGTCGCCGGCGTTCCTCCTGACTACTTCAGCGCGACGGGCCAGCTTTGGGGCAATCCTATTTATTCGTGGGAGACGCACGCCAAGACCGGATACAAGTGGTGGATCGCGCGCTTCCGCCGAGCCCTGGAAATGCTCGACATGATTCGCCTCGATCATTTCCGCGGCTTCGAAGCATATTACGAAATTCCCGCGGGAGACACAACGGCCGTTAACGGCGCATGGGTGAAGGGTCCGGGCGCTCCGCTGTTTGAAGCGCTGCACACCGCGCTGGGCGACTTGCCGATCGTCGCTGAGAATCTTGGCGTGATCACGCCTGAGGTCGAAGCTCTGCGCAACCAGTTTGGTTTTCCCGGCATGGCGATTCTGCAATTCGCCTTCGGCAACGATCCCCAGGCTCCTGACTTCAAGCCGCACAATTACATTCACCACACGGTCGCGTACACCGGCACTCACGACAACGATACGGTGGTCGGGTGGTGGAACAGCAAGCCGGGCGCAGGAAGTATTCGCAACGAAGCCGACGTCGAGAAGGAGATGGCGTATGCCCGCCGCTATCTCAACACCGACGGACACGACATTAATATGGTGATGATTCGTACCCTGATGGCTTCGGTGGCCGACACTGTGCTCTTCCCGTTGCAGGACGTACTAGGCGTGGGCAGCGAGGGGCGGATGAATCTGCCGGGCAGTTCATCGGGAAATTGGCGCTGGCGTTTTCGGCAGGGCCAGACGAGTGCGGACAGCGCCTCGCGCCTGAAGGGTTGGGCCGAGACGTACGAGCGCTGACCATACAGATCCTGCCCAGATAAAACGCGCTTTTCGCAATGCGTTGCGATATCATGTCGTCCCGAGACAAAACCTATGTACTTTGAACAGTTCTATCTGGGCTGCTTGGCCCATGCTTCGTATCTGTTCGGTTCCGACGGCCAAGCTGCCGTCGTCGATCCTCAACGCGATGTCGATATCTACATCGAAGCGGCCGTTAAGCAGGGTCTGCAGATTCGCTACATCTTTGAGACCCATCTTCACGCCGATTTTGTCTCCGGACACAAGGAACTGGCGGCGCGCACCGGAGCGGATATCTATGTCGGAAAGGCGGCGGAGGCTGTCTATCCGCACATCGGAGTGGTCGATGGACAGGAAGTGCATGTCGGCCGATGTCGGGTCCAGGTGCTTGCCACCCCCGGCCACACCCTTGAAAGCCTCTGCCTACTGCTCACCGATGAAGAAAAATCCCAAACCCCCTTTGCAGTTCTCACCGGCGACACTCTTTTCATAGGCGACATAGGACGGCCGGACCTTTCCAAGACTTACACTCCGCAGCAGCTCGCCGGCATGATGTACGACTCGCTTCATCAGAAGCTGATGACGCTGCCGAATGAGGTGCAAGTGTATCCCGCGCACGGAGCAGGCTCGCTCTGCGGACGCAACATGCGCGCTGAGCGGTCTTCGACCATCGGCACCGAGCGGCTGACCAACTACGCGCTGCAGATCAAAGAGCGAGACGAGTTCATTCGCCAGATGACATCGAACCTGCCGACGCGTCCCGACTACTTCCTGGAAGATGCCGCAATCAATCGCACAGGGGCTGCGGCGCTGATGGATTTGCCAAAGCTATCGCCGATTGCGCCGGCGGAGCTAAAGGCACGGATCGAGCGGGGAGAGATCGCGCTCGACGTTCGTACGCCGGACGACTTTGCAGCCGGACACGTCCCCGGCTCCATCAACATCGCGCTGTCAGGACAGTTCGCCTCGTGGGCGGGGGCGGTGCTGGGATTGTCCGCGCATCCGGTGCTGATCGCCGCTACCGATGAACAAGTTGCTGAGGCGCGGATGCGCTTGGCACGCGTCGGCATCGAAGATGTCGAGGGTTATCTCGACGGCGGCCTGGAAGGATGGAAGCGCGCAGGATTCGAAGTCGCACAGATTAAGCAGATGACAGTGCAGGAGCTGCAGAAGAGTTTGGATTCCGGCGAGGTTGTGGTTCTGGATGTGCGCCGCCAGGGCGAGTGGGACGCAGGACACATCGACGGTGCCGACTGGTATCCGCTGGACCGGTTCAAGACTGCGCTGCCAGAGATGAAGAGCTCGGCGCCGACCGCGGTTCACTGCAAGGGCGGGTATCGGAGCATGATCGCCGCCAGCATGCTGAAGCGAGTGGGTCACGACGTCGTCAATGTCATCGGCGGCTTCGATGCATGGGACGCGGCCAAGCTGCGGACCGTGGCGGCTACCGCCGTGTGCAGTTCATGAAGAAACGGCCTGGCCATCGAGACGGCCAAGCCAACCTTTTCAGTCCGAGACTATCTTCAATATCCGTGATCGCTTCTCTCGTCCAGTCGCACCTTGCCGCGGAACATGCGATAGACAACAGTGAAGTACACGGCGGCCAGGATCATGCCCAGCGTCCACCATACGAAGCCCACGCTTAGTCCATGGGCGCCGGCGGCGGTGTTGGAGATCGTCAAGCTGAGGTTCGCGCCGGTGCTGGCCGGCAGAACATTGGGATAGAGCGCAAACGCCGCTCCCACCAGCATTCCTACAATGTAGGTACACGACGCGAGAAACGCGGACTTCTCCTGCCGGCTCGAGTGGGCAAAGTACATCCAGGCCAGGCTGCCGACAACCACCACCGGAATCAAGTAGCCCGCCGGCCACTTCGAATAATTCTCGAGCACGTGTGGAACCGCGTAGATCGTGGCGATCAGGCTGAAGATGGTCAGCAAGACCTGTACCGGCCATAAGAACGATGCCACCTTGCGAATGCGGTTGTTCAGCATGCCCTCCGTCTTGTTAGCGAGGTAGAGAGAACCATGCACCGTAAGCGTCACCAGCGCAACCACCCCGCACATCACGGTGTACCAATCGAGGATGCCGTTCTGTGCCCCGACTCGGCCGTTCGTCCAGAGCGGCTCGAAGAAGTAGCCGTCGGCATTGAGCGGCACCCCGCGTACGACGTTGCCCAACGCTGCGCCGAAGAAGATTGCCAACAGAATGCTCGATACTCCGAAGATGGCGTCGAAGAAGCCCTTCCAGACACCTTCCTGAATGTGCGTTCGGAACTCGATGCCGATGGCGCGCAGCATCAGGAGCCAGAGCACCATCATCAGGGGAAGATAGAATCCGCTGAAGCTGGAGGCGTACAGCAGCGGAAAGGCGAAATACAGTGTGCCACCGCCGGCGAGCAGCCAAACTTCGTTGCCGTCCCACACTGGGCCGATGGCGCGAATCACCGTGCGGCGCTCGTCATCGGTTTTGGCGATGATGAGGTGCAAAGCTCCAGCGCCGAGGTCGAAGCCATCCAGCAAAACGTAAATCGTCACCATCACTGCCACAATCATGAACCAAATCGTTGCCATAGCTATCGCACCTCCGCGACAGACGTGGAAATGGCCGCTATCTTTTCTTTCAAGCTCGGCGCCAGTACCGTCTCAGGCCCCTGCTCGATCTCACGCCGGACCAGAAAGAGGAACAGCACTCCCAGCACTGTGTACATACCGGCGAATCCCAGGAAGCTGAACCATCCATTGCCGGCCGAGACCATCTTCGAGTAGCCGTCAACCGTGCGCAGCAACCCATGCACCAGCCAGGGCTGACGGCCAAGTTCAGCAGTCATCCAGCCGGCTGTATTGGCGATGTAAGGAAACGGGAACATCAGCAACAGGATCCACAACATCCATCGCGCCTGATACAGCCTGCTGCGCCAGAGCAGAAGACATGCGACAGCTGAAACGGCAATGAAGATCGTGCCCAGTCCGACCATGATGTGATAGGCGTAATAGAGCAGCGGCACGTTGTCCGGCCACTCTGACTTCGGGACAGAGTCCAGGCCTTTCACTTCCGCCTCCCACCTGCGCCAGGTGAGGAAGCTCAGCATTTTCGGCACGACGATGGGATTGTCGATCTTCTGCGCAGGAACGTCCGGCTGGCCAAGGATAATCAGCGGCGCCCCTGGCTGCGTTTCGAAGAGAGCTTCCATGGCGGCTAGCGTCACCGGTTGATAGCGAGCCACCATGCGGCCTGACTGGTCTCCCGAGGGAAACAACTGAAATACGCTCACGATGAGCGCCGCAATCACACCCACGCGCAGAAAGATTTTTCCTTCCTCGATGTGCTTCCGGCTGAGCAGATAGAAAGCTCCGACCGCCGACATCACGAACGCACCGGTGATGACCGTACCGCTCATGTTGTGGACGTACTGCCAGCCCGCCCAGGAATTCAATGCCAGTTGCCAAAAGCTTGCGAGCTGTAATGATCCGTCTGCTGCGCGTTCATAGCCCACCGGATGTTGCATCCACGCGTGGTGGCAACGATGAAGTAACCCGACAGCCATGAGCCGACGAAGACCATCAAGGCTGAGAACCAGTGCATGCGCTTGCTCAGACGCTTTTCGCCGTAAAGGAATAGTCCGAGAAAGGTGGATTCAAGAAAGAAGGCGAAGCAGCCTTCCATGGCCAGCGTCTGCCCGATCACGCCACCGGCAAAGCGCGAAAAATGCGACCAGTTGGTTCCGAACTGGAACTCCATCGGAATGCCGGTAACCACGCCGATCACGAAGTTGATGCCGAAGATTTTTGCCCAGAAGCGGGCTGCGGCTTCGTAGCGGTCGTCGCCGGTCTTCAGCGCGATCGTCTTCAAGATCACGATCAACGGCGCCAACCCCATGGTTAACTGGGGAAATAAATAGTGATAGGTCACCGTGAAGGCAAAGTGCAGACGGTGAATCAGCAATGCGCTATCCATGTAGGATCCTCAAACTAATAACCTTGTGCTGATGGGGGTAATCGATTCTGTAAAGAGACCACGGCGGCGAGAGAAACATGGCACCATTGTTCTTTATCGCTCTCACCGGGGGCGGTGACAGCGGTCACAAGCAGTCGTGAGAGCATTCTTTCTAAACAACTGGCCGATTTGAGACGCTGACCGGAGAGGAGAGGCCAGTGTGCGTGTAGGAAGGGTGGCTGCGACAGAACGCGGCGGCACGCGTTCAGAAAGAAAGCTCCGGAGTAACTGCTAAACTGAGATGAATCGTAAGTTTCCTTGCGCCGGGATGGCGAAATTGGCAGACGCAGCGGACTTAAAATCCGCGGACCCGAAAGGGTTGTGGGGGTTCGAGTCCCCCTCTCGGCACCATAAGTACATTGTTTTCAATATAACGTACGACCTTTTCGCAACTGGTCCTGCAACTTGATCTTGGCGCCGTCCCTATTCGTAAAGGAAGATAACAGTTCGCTTACGGCATTCTTGATGGCATCGCGAGCGAAGCCGGCCGTTTCTATTTTCTCGAAGAGTGGAGGCGACGGCGTAGGCAAGCCTTTGTCGCACGAACCCTTCGGGTGCGCCCCGTTCAAGCGCAGCTTGAGCGGGTCTTTTGATTTCAACTCACCCCAGTTGTGTAAAACAGGACACTCACTCAAGGCCACAGGAAGTCCTTGAATGGGGCACTCGGCCTTGAGTAGGCGCCCGGGCCGACTGATTTGGACCACCCACTGTAATGAAGATGACTTAATTGTGACGTTGCTGTTATCGCCAACCGAATTTGTTTGTTGAAATCAGGGCTAACTTGGGATAACGTCGCGCCGTCGGTCGACGACGACGACGACGCTAGTCGGCCTCCATTCTGCCCGGGGGTGATCAACCATGACAAGCTCGATCGCATTTTCCACATCAATCCTGCGAATCAGCCTCCGAAAAACAGTCCTTACGGGACTGCTGGTTTACACGCTTACCCTGCTTGCAGGGACAACGACCCAAGCTCAGACTTTCGAAGTTGTTCATTCGTTCGCCCGCGTGCCACTTGGCTTTGCGCCCTATGGGGGACTTGTCCAGGACGCGCGAGGTAACCTCTATGGCACGACCAACAATGGAGGCGGAAACGGCTCCGGCAGCGTGTACAAGTTGACCAATGGGCAATTAGGCTGGCTCTTCACTGCGCTGGTCGTGTTCCGACACGACGACAATGGATTTTCTCCTGCGGCCCGACTGACCCTCGGACCCGACGGGGCTTTTTACGGCACCACCGCGTACGGCGGCTACCCCGGAAGCTGTGGCGGATACGGCTGCGGAACGATTTTCCGGCTGAATCCCGGGGGCGTTGGTCGAACCGTGCTTTACCGGTTTTCGGGCCCCGACGGCAATTGGCCGCTCGGAGCATTGGCTTTCGACAGCGCGGGCAATATGTATGGCACGACGGAAATGGGAGGTACTGTCGGCAATGGAACCCTCTTCAAACTTGTCCGCAACGGGAATCAATGGACCTATTCGGTGATTTACAACTTCGACGACGTGCAGGGAGCTGCCGAGCCGGTGGCAGGGGTGGTTATCGACTCCGCCGGTAATTTGTATGGAACCTCATTGGAAGGCGGCGACTCCGATTTCGGCGTAGTTTATGAGCTCTCTCCTTCGTCAGGAGGTTGGTCAAGTCGAGTGCTGCACTCCTTCTCAGCCGGCTACGGCGACGGAGGTTGGCCGAATGCCGGCCTCATCATGGACGCCGCCGGGAACCTCTATGGCGCAACGGCGGGTGGAGGGTCGGGGTACAGTGGGACCGCCTTCGAACTTTCGCCCTCGGGCAACAACTGGAACTACGCTACGATTTGCAATCTCACGGGTCCCGGGAACCTGCCCGGACCAAGGGGCAGCCTTGTCATGGATGCGTCGGGAAATCTATACGGCGCCACCTACAGCGCCGGCGCCTACGGTCAAGGTTCGGTGTTCAAAGTAGTGCAATCGAACGGTGAATGGGCGTGTTACACGATACACGACTTCAACTCTCCGAACGACGGCGCCAATCCAATTGGCGACCTGATGATGGACGCCCACGGCAATGTTTTTGGAACTGCCTGGACAGGTGGACCATACGGCGGTGGCACAGTGTGGGAGATTACTCCATGAGGGCCGCGGCCCGCGTTCAAGGCCTCCATTTGGCCATTGAAAAGGAAAAAGGGAGCATCGCTGCTCCCTTTCGTCGTTCTGTCTGTCGTTGCAGTTAGGTCTTACTGGCCGCCCGCCGACATGGTCGCCGAGGTGAAGGTCACGCCGGTGCCGCTGTGGGCGAAGTCAATCTCGTTGATGCTCGGCGCGCCGCCACTGCCGTCCTGGGTCACGATCTGCGCATGGTCAGGCTTCGACGCGAGCTGCTTGACCTGGCCGTCGGCCGAGGCGACTTCCTTGCCATTGCGCAGGAACTTCACCTGAGCGGTTGAGCCTGTGGTCTCGCACTTTACGGTGTATTCGCCGGCCGGCAGTGTCTTGCCGTTAATCTGCGCGGGGCTGAACAGCGAGAGGGATTCGGTTTTAGCGGCGGTGCCGGCAAATGCGGCGATTGACATGGTTAAAGCGAAAACGATTAGGGTGGCACGAACCAGTTTACGAGTCATTCTCAGTCTCCTTACGTTGACTTCGTTCTGGCGGCCCAGCGCAAACCACTCGTCCCGGTAGGCACCGGCAACGGCCAATGGAAACACTTGCATTTCCGGGCGCGCTGCATAGAATGTCACCGGGGTTAAACAGCACAAGGGACGCCTTCAGCACTCCCTCAAGTTTGTCTCGCCTGGGCCGCCAAACCGCTGGCGAAACATTTCTGTTTAGCCCCAAACTGCTACCACTGCACTTGAAGTGCCAGCTTCCGCCGCACACTTCTTCTTCGATCCCTAAATGAGTTTACGAAGATGACGTCGGGAAAGTTCCATCTTACAAGCACAAGAAATTTCCGCGACACTGCTTAGACGACCGAACCATTGCGAAGGTCGCGCAGGTCGTAACGCGCAACAAGCCTTTCGCATCGCGCAACCCCGCTATTTACAAGGCTATGCCCGCTTTCGGACGAAAATATTAATTTTTGTGAACTAGGATTGCGCGGCCGCAGCGCGCTGTTTCCAGCCCATGCGCTCGCGTAAATTATTGATGTGCGTCAAATGATGCGCGGAATGCCACGCGTACATCGCCAGCATGCGATCGAGCGAGACCACACCGTGTTCGGGATGGAACAGTGTTCGTCCGAAATCGGACGGCTGTGTGTTCTGCAACAAATCTACCCAGCGCGAATGCAGCGCAGCTAATAGTTGCAGGGATACTTCGATGGGCGTGATACGACTGTCGGAGAGTTTTGCCCACTCGGCTTCGCGATACGGTTTGATGGGCGGCTGCTCTTCGGTCAGCGCGAGTTTGAAACGCACGTAGGCGTTCATGTGGCTGTCGGGCACATGATGCACCACTTGCCGAATGGTCCATCCCTCGGGACGATACGGCGTGTCGAGTTGCTCCGGTGACATGCCCTGCACTGCAGCCCGCATCTGCGCCGGCAGCTTGGCCAGCACCTCGATGTAGCGCATACGATCCTTCCCGCTCTGCTGCTCGCTCTCGGGCTGAACCCACTCAAATTTGCCGACCGGATACTGCAAGTCCGACATTTTGGTCTCCTACTTCCTAGCATGCTACGCCAAATCCAGCTCTATTGCCGGAGCGGGTTTTAATCCAGCGAGCGTACCTGCGACGACGGCACTATCTCCGCCATGCACGGCCCCGGCGCGGTCGTCCCACAACGTACGACTACCCGGCGGACGACGTGCACCTGCGCGTCGGGCGGGAACTTCATAGTGATGTCCGACTTTGTCAGAGTGTCGCCAAAGCTCTTCAGGCTGTCGTCGCCCTTGATGAACTTCACGCCTTCGATCTTGCCGGGCGACATCATCAGGTAGAACTCGGCTGTGCCCTTGCCGGTGTCTTTCAGCGAGTAGGTGCGCAGCTTCTGCATTTCGGCGCGGGCCTGTGGCAATCGGCTGTCGGGATTCTTCACGCCCAGCGCCTGCAGGCGTGCGGTGGCATCGGTGCTCGGATTTTCGGAGATCAGCGAGAACAGGTAGTAGCGGATGGCCTCGTCTTTCTTGCCACGCTTCTCGTAGATCTCGCCCAGGTGCTCGGCTTCGTCGCCGTGTCCACCGGCAAGGAAGGCCGGCAGGATGTAAGACTCGGCCGTGTCGACGTTGCCGCGCTTGAATTCGATCCAGCCCTTGGTGTCCCACACCGAGAACAGCAGATTTTCCGTGCCCAGGTTCTGCATGCGCAGATTGTCGAAGCTAACGTCGCGCAGTTGCGTCTGCAACGCCTGGATGGCGGTGTCCGCATATTGGCTGGCGCGGTCGAGCTGCACATTCTGCTGCGAGAGCCCGTAAGCAATGTCGTTCCACACTAGAGGTGTCGCGCTCGCGCTTGTCGCTTTCTCGAAGGCTGCCATTCCCTTGTCGGTCTGGTTGTTGCCGATGTAAGCCTGCCCCAGATAGACCTGCATGATGGCGTTCTTGGGCTGCATGTCGACGGCTTTCTCCAGCTCAGGAACCGCGTCGGCATATTTTTTCTGGTTCAGCAGAACGTGCCCCAGGTTGCCGTGCGCGTACGGGTCGAGGGGATTGACCTCAATCTGCTTCTGGTATTGGGGAATGGCCTGGTCGAAGTGGCCCATGTGCTCGTAGGCCAATCCCAAATTGTTGTAGGCGTATTGATCGTAAGGATTGAGCGCGATCTGCTTTTCGAAGGCGTCGATGGCTTTTTCATTCTCGCCCAGACCCATGTAGGCGCGGCCCAGGTTATTCCATGTCGACTTGTTTTTGGCGTCGAGCGCCGCTGATTTATTGAACAGGTCGACAGCAAGCTGGTACTGCTGATTCTTCAGCGCCTGCAAGCCTGCCGAATTCAGATCGTCAGCCGAGTCGCCGCCCACGGTCGCCGCGGAGGACGGCGACTGGTTCTCCAGCGCGACCTCCTGCGCTTCGTCGGCCTTCACCACGCGGCGAAACGCCGCATAGTCGTCCGCACGGCTCTCCGGAATCTCGCGCACCAGGAATTTGATGTCGCGTTTGCTGGTGAGCACATCGCCTTCATATTTGTAAGTCGAGTGATACTCGGCGTAGTCGCGCCGGATGTCGACAGCGATCGGTGGCTTCACCTTGTACTTCGCCGGAAAGGTGAACTTCAACTCGGCGACGTTTTCCTGAATCGCTCCGAAATCGATCTTCGGTTCGCTGCTGCTGTCGGCGTCGTCGTCATCATCATCGTCGCTGCTTCCCTTGACCGATGGCAGCGAGATAGTCGAGAGCGGCAGCCCGAATTTCGATTCAGCCGCCGACCAGTCGAAGTAGTTGTAGGCAGTGACATCGAAGTCGACCTGGATCGGCTTGTCGGTATCGCTGGGATCGCTGGCCTTCAGGTTGGTGATATCGCCGCCGCGCAACCGCGTGGTGCGCAGCATGTAATCGAAAATATCCTTCCAGTGGCTGCTGGGAAGGCGGCGCATGCCGAAGCGCAAGCCTATCTCATTGTCACCGCGCGAGGTGATGCTCACGTGCGCGGTCAGCTTGCCGGTGTCGCTGACACTGCCCTCGATGGTTGTGCGGTCGAAGGCTTCAAACGGCAGATCGGTAGGCGTCCACACCAGCTCAGCCTTACCGTCAGGAGAGATGGCCAGCGCCTGCTTGCCGCGCAGGTTCGACGAGAGCATGCGGAACGGCGCGACGCCGGGCGTGCTGTCCAGCCAAATTTCTTTGCCATCGACGGGCACGCGGGTGATGACGTGGTCAAACTGCATCGGCGAAGGCACGTCAGGATCGAGCTTGCGCTGCGAGCCGATGAGCACCGAGGTCGACTTGAATCCTTCGGCGTCGAGCAGCGCCGCCAGCAGCGTGTTCTTGTCCTTGCAATCGCCGTAGCCGTTAGCCAGGACCTCGCTGGCAGCATGCGGCTGAATACGGCCCAGCCCGAACGACAGGCTCACGTAGCGAATGTTGCGCGAGACGTAATCGTAGAGCGCCTTCACCTTCTCCATGTCGGTGCTCTTGCCCTTAACCAGCGTATCGGCTTCGGCCTTCACGGATGCGTCAGGCATGCGGCGCTCGCGCTCCAGATTCGCGTACCACGTCCCAACTTCCTGCCAGCTCCTGAACGTCGTGAGCTGAACCGTCGGGACCTCGTCTTTCTTCGGCTTCTTCTTGTCCTTCTTCTTGGCGTCTTCGTCGTCGGAAAGGTGCGAGTTGGTCCAGTGATAGATGCGGCGGTCGCCCTCATCCTTCGTCGTCGGCGAGTAGCCCGGCTTGGTCTTCAGCGTGATCTGGCGATCCTTGGGGACGTTGATCTCCAGCTGCTCGTCGAGAACGATTCCCTTCGAAGTGAAATCGTAGCTCGCCCAGAACTGCCCAGGCGTCAGCGGACTGACGATGTTGCGTATGAAGCGGTACTCCAGCACATCGCCCGGGCGCAGCGAAGGCACGCTGATGTGTTTCTCGTGATAGTCGGTATAGACCGGCGCGTCGGGAAAGGTTAGGTCCTGAATCGCCGACTCCTGCGCGGTGATGACCGTGCCGTCAGGCTTGTGCACGCGGACGTAGGCGATCTCCAGTTTGTCGCTGAGCGCGCTGTAGCCAACCTTGAGCTGGCCCAGCGCCTGAACGCCGCTTTCGCTGACGATCTTGATGCGCGCGTCGGTCTGATCGCTGCCGGTACCGTCGTTTTCAAAGCGCATCTTCTCGCTGAATTCTTCAACTACGTAGGCCTGCTGCGAGTAATCCTTCGCGGCAGGCGCATGCGCAGGTCCGGACTGGGCCGCGTCTTTGTCGGGCGCCGGCTGCGCAGAGCTGCCCGTCGGGTTCTGGCCGGCAGGCTGCGGCGTGGTGGATGGCGCCTCTTGCGCAACGATTGTTAGGGAAGAAAGAAGAAGGGCGGCTACGGCAACCACAAATCTCATATTTGTATGGGCCTGGCGACATCCATCCTACGCGAGGGGCGGAAGAACGCCAAACCAGGCGCAGAAATTGGAGAAAAGGCAGGGAGCGCACGCGTGGCAGTCGGGTGGAGCGCACGCGACAGTCGGGTGGAGCACGCCTTCAGGCGTGCATTCATGAAGCAAGTTGGAAGCTCGGCTTTAGCCACTGAGGTAGCCTCACCGGCTAAAGCCGGGTTCCAGACAGCCCACCTTGATTGCACGCCTGAAGGCGTGCTCCACCCAAAACTAAGTTCTTCCTGAACTCTTCGCTGCCGGCATGCTGACGCAGAGTTTTCGGCAGCCTGTAAAGCCGTGCCCCGACACAACCGTCGCAAGAACCATCAATCTAATGACTAATTGCTAATTGCTGACGCGCCTTGCTCTACCGGCGCGCCTGTGCGAGATTGTCCCGTGGCTCGCTTTACCTTCTTCATCGGCAAGGGCGGCGTCGGCAAGACGACGATCTCCTCCGCCTACGCGCTGCATCGCACCTCAAAGCAGCGTGTCCTTCTACTCTCCACCGACCCTGCGCACTCCCTCGCCGACATCCTGAAGATCAAGCTCAGCGACAAACCAAAGCGCCTTCACCCTCAGCTCTGGGCTCGGCAGATCGATCCCGACAGGCAGATCAAGAGATTCCTCGTCCGTGAACGCGCCGACATCCTGGCGCTCCTCAACAAGGGCAGCCTCTTCACCCGCGATGAACTGGAACCCCTGCTGGACACGAGCCTGCCGGGCATGGCCGAAGTTGCTGCGCTGCTCGCCATCCACGAACTGCTGGCCAGTAACTTCGACGAAATCGTCGTCGACACCGCGCCCATGGGCCACGCCATCCGTCTCTTCCAGATGCCGGAACACTTCGCGCGCTTCCTCGACGTACTGGAGACCGCCGCATCGCGCGACGCTATTCTGGCGCAGCACTTCGGCGGACACGTCGAGCGCGAGCCCGCGCTCGATCGCTGGGCGCGGATGGTAGAAGATGTCGAGCGCGCGTTGTCGGCACAGGGCTCAAAACTGGTGCTGGTCACGACGCCTGAGCCGTTCTCGCTGAACGAAGCCGCGCGCTCGACCGCGATTTTCGACGTTGGAAATCCGATCAGCGAGATCGTGCTGAACCGCGTTGTCGATGGCAAGACGAGCTGCGCGCGCTGCAAGCAGCGAGCCAG
>DATHQX010000210.1:0-32582 GCA_035482295.1 Verrucomicrobiia bacterium | reverse complement strand
AAGAAAGAAGCACTAAACAGAACTCGGCGATGTGTCCGTCCCGTGGTTGCGGATGTCAGCTAGAAACTCTGCGACCTTCTCAGGTCCTCTGTTACGAATTGACTTCGTTTTTTCAGTGTTCTCCGTGCTTCCGTGGTGAATGGATTTCCCGGTGCTAGACTGAAATTGTGATTGCGGAAATCATCGCCATTGGTTCGGAGATGCTGACTCCGTACCGCCAGGACACCAATTCCCTTTTTCTTACCGAGCGCCTCAACGAGATGGGAATCCGTGTCGCCTTCAAGACTGTTGTCGGCGATCATCTTGAGCACCTTATCTCGGCCGCGCGCACCGCGATCAGCCGCACCGATCTCGCCATCTTCATGGGTGGACTTGGGCCCACCAAAGACGATCTCACACGCGAGGCGGTTGCTGCGGCCCTGGGCATCCAGTTGAAACGCGATCACGCCCTGGTCGCCGAGATGTACAAGCGCTTCGCCGAGCGCCGCATCACCATGCCGGAAAACAATGCGCAGCAGGCCGACCTTCTGGATGATGCGACGGTGCTGCCGAACGCAAAGGGTACGGCTCCAGGACAGTGGCTGGAGACGGAGTTTGAAGGAAGGCCACGCATCATCGCGCTGCTGCCCGGGCCTCCGCACGAACTGCGCGACATGTGGGAGCAGCAATGCGAGCTGCGCCTGCGCGACAAAGTTCCGCCGGCCACGATGGCTTCCCGCGTGCTTAAAGTTGCAATGATGGGTGAGTCGGCAGTGGATTTGCGCGCCGCTCCGATTTACACCAAGCACACGAACGTCGAGACGACGGTTCTGGCGGGACAGGGGCAGGTAGAGTTTCACCTGCGCGCGACCGGAGCTACGCTCGATGAGGCGCAGGCCGCCGTAGATCAAGTAGCGGGTGAATTGGAGGATGAGTTCGACGACGCGCTGTTTTCGGCGCAGGGCGAGTCGATGGAAGAGATCGTCAACTACTACCTGCAGATGCGCAACATGAAGCTGGCGGTCGCGGAATCCTGCACCGGCGGGATGATCGCCGAGCGGCTCACGTCAGTTGCGGGCAGTTCGCGCTCGTTTCTCGGCGGAGCAGTGGTTTACTCCAACGATCTGAAAACGCTGTTTGCCGACATTCCTCCGCTGATGATCGAGGCGCACGGCGCCGTGAGCAAGGAAGTCGCGCAGGCGCTGGCGGAGAATATCCGCGAAATCTGCAAAGCCGATATCGGCGTGGGCGTCACCGGCATCGCCGGGCCGGGCGGCGGCACGGAAGAAAAGCCGGTGGGTCTTGTCTACATTGCAGTCTCCAACGGCTTCAAGAACGATGTGGTGCATCGCCGCTTCTTTGGCGACCGTGAGCGCGTTCGGCGGTGGGCCAGCCAGATGGCGCTCGACATGGTGCGCCGCATGCTCATGTAGATATGCGACTGTTCGTAGCCCTCAACATCGATCCGGAGATTCGGCAGCGTATCGGCGACTTCCGCAACAAAATGCGCGCTTACGCACCGGACGTGCGCTGGGTCGAGCCGGAGACGTTTCACATCACACTGCAATTCATCGGCGAAACCGAGAAGCTCGCTGAGATTCGCGATGCCTTGCAGCACGTGCAGGCTGCTGCGATTCCGCTAGGATTTCGCGGGACGGGCTTCTTCCCCAATCCGAAATCCCCACGTGTTTTCTGGGTGGGCATAGAGTCTGACGAGCACCTGCAGGAGTTGGCGACGAAGATTGGCGACGCCCTGCGGCCCTTGGGATTCAAGCAGGAGTCTGGTCCTTATAAGCCGCATCTCACGCTGGCGCGAGCGGGAAGCGGGCGACCCCGTCCGGCGCGCGGCGGAAGCAGCGCTTCTGGTTTGCGGGTCGTAGGAATTAAGTTGGACGGGGTTGCGCCGCCCGATTTTGGCAGCATGACGGCACGGGAGTTTTGTTTGTACGAAAGCAAGCTCTCGCCCTCGGGAGCGACGTACACAAAACTGAATCAGTATCCACTGCCGTAGGCGCGGGAGGGTTACGTGAGAAGCGTTCGGCGCTGTATCTTCTTCGCGGGAACCTGCCAGTCACGCTTAACAGCCTCATCGTTTTCATGTCCAGCGGTAAGGCTGTCGAAGTAGTTCGCCAAAATCTCTTTCAACGCGGTTTCCGGCATCAGGCTGCGGTCCAGCATGTGTTCCAGGCTCAGCGCGTTCGTTACCGCTGACAGTGACATGGCAACAGCCTGCGGCGAGATGGGCAGCTTGCGTCCCGAGCCTTCCATAATTGCCTGCAGCAGGCCGATGCGTGGACCGACGAGCCGGCGATTCATAGCGGTCAGGCGCGCTTTGACTTCCGGATGACGGACGGCGAACAGCTTGAACTCGAGGGCCAACAAGCTCCAGCGGCGATCCTGGCAGATGGTAAGGAAGAATTCGCGAAAGGCATGCAGCTTCTCCCTGGGATCTGTCAGGTCCCGCGTCATCCGCTCGACGGTGTTGATGCGGGAAGAAATTTCTCCCTCGAGCAGGGCTAGAAACAGGTCTTCCTTGCTCTCAAAGTTTGCGTAGAAGGCGCCGCGGGTGTGGCCGGCTTCGGCGGCGATTTCCTCGAGTTTGGCAGCTTCAAAGCCGTCACGCGCGAAAATTTTCTCCGCCGCGCGAATCAGGCGGGCGCGGGTCGCCTCCGAGCGTTCCTGGTGACGTGATGTGACGGAACGCGATTTCATTTATCCTCTAGAAGTAGAAGGTGCCCAATGTTGCTCGATGTTGGATGCCGATTTCACGCAACGCGATTTCATCGGAGCACATCTAAAATTGATGAAGTCCATAAAATATTGATACATGCATGTATGTACTAATTACATCATGGAACGATCTGAAAGCAATTCAATACAGCGCAGGTCTGCATTCCGCTGGATCTTTCTAAGTTCCGCCACCACGCTGCTGGTGTCGCAGAGCCTGGCCTTCGGACAGGTCGAAAGTCAGGGTCTGAGTACTCTGCCCTCCGCAGAGCAGGTTATCCAGCGGAGTCAGGACCCCTACAGCGGCTCCATCCCCCAGGGACAGGCCACGAATCAAGTCATCGACCTGAGTATCGAGGATGCCTTGGATCGCGCCCTCAAATACAACCTGGGTCTGTATCTCAGCGAACGCGCCACGGAGCAGACGCGCGCCGCCCGGCTACGCAGCCTCAGCAATCTGATGCCGGTGGTCAATGGCGGATTTACGGAAGAAGAACAGAAGATCAACCTCAAAGCCTTTGGCTTTAATTTTGCTGGAGTTCCTCCTTCGATCGGACCGTTCAGCCTGACCGAGTTGCAGGCCGGCGGAACATGGACTCCGCTGAACCTCCACTACATCACTGGCCTGCATGCCGCCAGTCAGGACGTGAAGGCTTCGCAGTACAGCTATCGGGATGCTCGCGATACCGTGGTGCTTGCCGTGGGCGCGAACTACTTACTCACCATCGCGCAGGAATCGCGCGTAACCGCGGCGGAAGCCGAACTAAAAGCAGCGCAGGCTCTTTATCAGTTGGCGGAAGACCAGGAGACCGCAGGCCTTGCTCCCCAGATCGACACTCTGCGGGCACGAGTGCAGCTACAGACACAGCAGTCGTTGCTCATTCAGGCGCAGAACGATCTGGAGAAGCAGCGCATTGCGTTGTCCCGCGTCATCGGCTTGCCGGTAAGGCAAAAGTTTCGGCTGGTGAACCGCGTGCCGTATCAGCCCCTGCCGGAATCTGAGACCGAAAACGCGTACCAGCGCGCGCTACAGACCCGCCCGGATTACCAGGCTGCACTGGCATCGCTGAAGTCCGCGCAATACAGCGAGCAGGCAGCGTGGCAACAACGTCTGCCTTCCATCGGATTCAACGGCGACTACGGAGTGCTGGGATATGACCCGGCTACGATGTCGCCGAACTGGACCGCCGCGGCGACCCTGAACATTCCGATCTTTCTGGGCGGCAAAGTTGAAGCCGATGTGCAGGAGTCAAGGGCAATTATGAAGCAGCGGCAGGCACAGGTCGACAACCTGCGAGGCAGCATTGAGCAGGACATCGAGGACGCTTTGCTTGACCTGAAGGCTGCGGCGGAGCAGGTGGAAGTAGCTAAGACTGGCTTGGATTATGCGCAGCAAACGCTGGAGCAGTCGCAGGACCGGTTTTCGGCGGGCGTAACCAACAACGTTGAGGTCATTCAGGCACAACAACAGCTGGCCTCGGCCAACGAGCAGTACATCGCCAGCCTCTACGGATACAATATCGGGAAGGTGCTTCTAGCCCGGGCCATCGGCAATGCGGAGCAGGCCGTGAAGCAATATCTCTCACAGCCAGGTAGCGTGGTTCCGGCAAGTCCGACGAACTCGAACCCTCCAGACGCGACGCCGAATGGGCCCACGACGCCGACTCCGACTCCGGCGCCTACCACGACTCCAAATTCATCGAATAATAGTTCTGGGTTGACGGGAGCCACGCAGACGATCCGCCCCGATGGCGGTTTCCATGCTCCAGCGGCAAGTTTGCCCTCCATGCCGGCGAATCAGGAGAGTGGAAAAGGCGTGGCGGCTGCGAATCATAGTGAATAATTAGACGGGTGAAAAACAGATGAGTCCGACGACCGCAAAGCCAGACGAAGTCGAACGTCCTGCACCGCAGGGGAACAATCGCGAAGAGCATCACGATCCGGAGGCTCGTCAACCGGAGGAAGATCGTCGTGGCTTCTTTCAGAAACATCCCGCGGCCAAGCCTGTTGTGTTTTTGGTGGCAATCGTAGCCGTGGTGTTGGTGGGCTGGTTCTGGTGGGAGAGCCGGCAATGGGAAGACACCGACGATGCCGAGATCGACGGCCACATCTATCCCATCAGCGCACGTATCAATGGTCACGTCATCAAGGTGAACTTCGACGATGGCCAGATCGTGCACCAGGGCGATGTTCTGGTTGTGGTCGATCCAACTGACTACACCGTCGCTTTGGAGCGGGCACGCGCCGACTACCAGGACTCACAAGCGCAGGCGGAGGCGGCGCGCTATGGCGTGCCGGTCTCCAGCGTCGGATCGTTCAGCCAGATTCATTCGGCATCCGCCGATCTCGATTCGGCGCAAGCAGGGGTTGCGGCCGCCCAGAAACAGATGGAAGCTGCGCAATCACAGGTAATCGAAGCGCAGGCCGATGCGCAGAAGCTGAACACCGATGTGCTGCGTTATCAGCAGTTGCTGGGTAAGCGCGAGATTTCGCAGCAGCAGTTCGACGCAGCTACAGCCGCGGCGACGGCGGCGAATGCCACCGTGCAGGCTCGGCAGTCATCCCTGCTCGCGGCGCAGGCGCAGGTGAAGATGGCTCAGTCCCGCATCGAGCAGGCGAACGCCGAAGTGAAGAATGCGCAAGCCACCCCGAACACGGTGGCCGCGACCAAGGCGAAGGCTGACTCGGCGGACGCTCAGGCGCTGCGTTCCAAAGCTGCGCTGGATCAGGCGCAGCTCAACCTCTCTTACACGACGATCACGGCGCCGGTGGACGGCATTGTTGGTAAGCGGTCCGTGCAGGTCGGTTCCAACGTCGCCATCGGTCAGGACTTGATGGCGATCGTTCCCCTGCGTGACGTTTGGGTTACGGCCAACTTCAAGGAGACGCAGCTCGCCCACATGCGTCCAGGACAACCAGTGAAGATCAGCGTGGACACATATGGCGGCAGGAAGTGGGACGGCCACGTCTCCAACGTGGGCGGCGCGACCGGCGCGAAGTACAGCTTGCTACCTCCGGAGAACGCTACCGGTAACTACGTGAAGGTGGTACAGCGCATCCCTGTCCGCATCGATTTTGACGGCAACGATAAGCCCGACTTCAACAAGGACGGATTGCTGCGCCCTGGCATGTCGGTGGAACCGGACGTGAAAGTCCGCTAATTACGTAAAAGTCTCAAAGCGGGAGGCCGGAGGACGCTCCGGCTTTTCTTTTGAGGAGGTTCGGGAGTTGGGAGTACCTGCTGATGGCTCTACAACTTCCGTGGGATTCCGCGGCGCAAAAATCTCCAAAAACGGCTTACCCCTGCTTAATTCCTGCTTCTACATTCGGATTTTGCTTCGCTCGCCTCCCCAAGTCCTGTCATACTCTGTGATACTAAACGCCACTTTGTGCCATGACTTTTTCGACGCTTCCGAACCTGATCGCTTTGGCCGTCCTTGTTGCCGTATTTTGGGCCATCTCGCGGAAGGAAACTACCGAGAGACTGCACCTCTGGCTGGCCGGCTGGGTCTTAGTCCTGCTGCACTTCACGGCGCAATTTCTCAGCCCGGCAACCGGGCAGGTCAGCAATCTGCTGACGGCCGCTAGTCTCGACTGTCTGCTGCTGGCGACGATCGCGTTTCTCACGTCGGTAGCAAGTATCGCCACGAATTGGCAGCGGCAAGCACTGATAATCGCAGCGGTCGGCGCCCCCTGCCTGGCGTACGTCAACGGTGCGATCTGGGAAGTCTCAAGCCACGCGTTTTATTACCTCGTTATCGCCGTCGGAGCGATTGCACCGCTGGTTGTTTTCTGGCGGCTGCAACACCATAGTCCCTGGTACGTTGCCAGCGTAATCGCCGGAACATTGGTCTCAGGCGCAATGACCGCCTGGGCGGTTGCCGTGGGAAACAGCGATTTGGGTATCACGGTCATCCTCACAGTGCTGAACATCTCGGCGGGCACGTTGTATTGGAGGCACCACAGTCGGGCTACCGCCGGCGTTTTGACTACGGTTGCCGGATTCGGGCTGTGGGGGCTGGTCTTCCCCATCTCGATGGTCTTTGACAAGCGTTATCCGAACGTGCAGATCGACGCCGAGGTTTGGAACATTCCGAAGTATCTGGTTGCCGTCGGCATGATTTTGACACTGCTGGAAGATCAGATCGAGCGCAGCAACTATCTCGCCTACCACGACGACTTAACGGGATTACCGAACCGTCGTTTGCTCGATGATCGTCTGGATCAGGCTCTGGCTCACGCACGGCGAACCGGCAACAAAGTCGCAGTGCTGCTGCTGGACCTTGACCATTTTAAGGATGTCAACGACACCTTCGGCCACCGCATCGGCGACCTGACCCTGCAAGTGGTAGTCGCCCAACTTGCCGAGCGGATACGAGAAAGCGACACGCTGGCCCGCTCCGGCGGAGATGAATTCACGCTGGTGAGCGAGGTGAAAGATAAACACGGCGCGGTGGCGCTGGTCGCCGCACTCGACTCGGCTTTGGCTAATCCATTAAATGTTCAGGGATTGCAGGTGCGGACTGGGCTCAGCATCGGCTTGGCGTTGTATCCTGAAGACGGAAGCGATCCGGACCAGCTGCACGCTGCGGCCGACAAAGCAATGTACATCGTCAAGCGTGCTGGTCGCAGTCCTGCAGGCAATGGAAAACCACGATTGGACGAAGTCATCAGCGCTTGCGCACCGGCTACGAAAGCTCAGTTTGGGAGCGCATAATTTCAAGTCGATTTATCGCCTTCCCTTTCAAAACTCTATAGCATCTTCCTTTAACGCCCGCCTGCTCGTTCTGTGCGTGGCGACCGCTTTGTTCCTTCTTCTCTGTCCTAACGACTCCGCAGGCCAAACGAACCAAGCCGGAAAAGCTCCCACCAGCGACGTTCAGTACTTGTACGGAAGCTGGTATTCCTATCCTCCCGGAAATCCAGCGACGGATCCGATCCGGCACGAATTCCGCCACAATCGGACGAAGAACGTCGATGAGATCGTGGTCACGCGTTTGTGTCCGGGAGATTATCGGGCCGTTATCGCGCGGGCGACGTCTTCCATCGAGATCACGGCCAGCACCATTCGTGTCCTAAAGCATGCCAGCGATACCGAAAAGGGGGAAATAGGCTCGGAGTGCAAAGCCGACATCGATCCCGGCCTCTGGAGCTACACTCTTTCCAACGACCACAATCGCCTCACCATCACGAACCCCGGCGGTACTCCCGACATCATGGAACTGGCTCGCCAGGACTCCACAAGTGCCAGCGTTCTTCCCTCCAATCTCTACGGCACATGGTCCTTCCCCACGCAGAGCGATGGGAACTTAAAGAAAGTGCTCCGGCTGGTCTTCTACAACAACGCCGATACCAGTGAAGGTAAGGTGCGCGAGATTGCGACCTGCATCAAAGGCAACGACACTCTGGTTTCGCAGGTCGACGCCAACATTGAAGTGAGCTCGGACCAAATCAAGATACTGAACTCAGCGTCGCATACCCAGAAGCAGGGACCCTTCACGTGCGAGGCAACCATTACTTCCGGAACCCTGAATTATTCGGTCTCTTCTACCGGCAACAACATGAAGCTGCGCAGCGCTACCGGCGCGGAGATGACGCTAACCCGTGAGGCCGAGGCCGGACTAAACTAGGAAACATGAAGCCCTGGTGTCAGCGCGTCGTCTTAGGTGTGCTTCTGGCCGCAACGGCGATCGTGTTCGCGCCTCGCCTGGCGCAGGCGCAGCAGCCGACGGAAAAGCTGATCCTGAAGGACGGCAGCTACCAGTCGGTCGCGAAGTACGAGGTGCAGGGCGATCGCGTGCACTATCTCAGCGCCGAGCGCTATGAGTGGGAAGACATTCCTTCGTCGCTCATCGATTGGGACGCGACCAACAAGTACAACGCGGATCTGAGCACCGGCAAACTGCGTCCCAACATCGCTGAGACCCCGGAAGAGAAAGAAGAACGTGAAAAGGAAGAAGCTAATTCCCCAGAGATTGCTCCTGGCATGAATTTGCCAGGAACCGGCGGCGTCTTCCTGTTCGACGAATTCAAGGGCAAGCCGGAGCTGGCGGAGATCGTTCAAAACGGCAGCGAGGTCAACAAAGATCCGAAGAAAAGCGTACTGCGCTCCACCATCAATCCGTTAGCCGGCAACAAGCAGGCATTCGAGATCAAGGGAGAGCATGCGCAGGTTCAGTCGCACACCCCTCGTCCAACCATTTACATCGACATTGATGAGGGGCCAATTAACGCCGCTCTTAACGATCGGTTCCGTCTGGTTCGCGTGACGGTTACTAAAGACGTGCGCGTGGTCGGCAATGTGAAGGTCAGTGTCGCCGGAAAAGTTTCTCAGCACGCCAGTTTTCTGCCGGTGAGTATCGAGAAACTGGGAACCGGCGAGTGGATCAAGCTTACGCCGGCGCAGAACCTGCCGGCGGGCGAATATGCGGTAGTGGAGATGCTGGCACCGGACGAAATGAACCTCTACGTGTGGGACTTCGGCGTTAATCCGAATGCGCCGGTCAACCTCAATACCTGGCAGCCTGTCCCAAGCAACTGAAGCCCCCTGTCAGCTGGCCAGACCCGACTGACTTTCTCGCCCGACCACTCCCGAGCCGGCGACCGCGATGCTGTTGCCTCCAGCCTCTTTCGCCTGATACATGAGCTCGTCGGCTCGCTGCACGATGGCATGCGAGTTTGCGCCATCCTGGGGATAGGTTGCAATCCCGATGCTCGCGCTTAGAGAAACCGATCGGGCATCGTCCAACATCCACTGGGTGTCGCGGAAGATCCTGGTCAGACGATGTGCAACCTGGATTGCCGCATCCTTGCCGGTCTGCGGAAGCAGGACGGCGAACTCATCGCCACCATAGCGAAAAGCGGCGTCGACCAGTCGCAAATTCTTGCGCAGGCTACGTCCAAACTGTCCCAACAGCTTGCTCCCCTGAAGATGCCCGTAGTTGTCGTTAATTTTTTTGAAGTGATCCAGATCGATGAAGAGCATGCTGAACTCGTATCCAAAGCGTTCCGAGCGGCGGACTTCTTCCGCAAGAACTGTGATCATGTGCCTTGCGTTGTAGACGCCGGTGCAGTCGTCGGTAATGCTGAGTTCCTGAATCCTCTGCACCGCCCGCGCGTTTTCGATGGCGATGGCAGCATAGTCGGCGAGAGCGTGCAGCAACATTTCGTTGCGGCGCAGGATGTTCATGTCGCCGTTCACCAGCTCCATCAGGCCCAGGATCTTCCCGCTGGTGCGGATAGGAATGCAGACCACCGAGCACGATTGCGACGAAAAGCCGGAGCAGCTGGAAGGATCGATGCGGCCATCGCTGGTTGCATCTTCGATCACCAGTGCCTCACCGTGCTCCACAACCCAACGGGCCAGGCTATCGCCACTGGTCAACCGCAGAGCATTGACGGCTTCGGATTCCTTGCCCGCCGCCAGAGCGTAGTACAGATCCTGCGTCTCTTCATCCAGCAGGATAAGCGACCACATCTCCGGCTTGAAGTAGGCTGCGATCTTCTCGAGGATGGTTTGCAGGACAGTATCGAGGTCGAGAGACGAAGTCAGCGCCTTGGCGACGTCGTGGAAAATCTGCAGCTCATCGGAATTTCGATTGCCGGTCTGGTCGATCATCGAAGTGGCGACAACGCATCCGAACCCGTAAGCGACATAGGATTTCGGACAACCAGAAATCAACCGCTAAACCACGCATCGCTTATGGAACTTATCTTAAATGGAAGTGACCCGTTCCGCCCGCCCCAAATTGGTACTACGGCGACGAAAAAACCTGCTCCACCTTGCCGAATGGTGCCTGCCGGTTTGACACTCCCACAACGTATCCTTATGATTCGGCAGGAAATCCGAGTAGACTGGAGTGGGGAGTCCAGGGAAAGAGGTGGAACGGGTGGGCTCATTTGGCGAACGTCTGCGTCAACAAAGAGAGATGCGAGGCATCTCACTGGACGAGATTGTTGCTACCACCAAAATCGGACGACGACTCCTGTTGGCGCTCGAGGACGAACAGTTTGACCTGCTACCCGGCGGCATCTTCAATAAAGCTTACGTCCGCGCTTACGCAAAGTGCGTAGGAATCGACGAAGACGAGGCCGTGGCGGGCTATCTTGAGGCGGCCCACGAGACCCCGCCAGACACCAAAGTTATTGCACATCAACACGCCTTTCACTCTGAGTATCGGCCAGAGCGGGCCAGCTTTCCCGTGGTCCCGGTATTGATCCTGCTGGTTGTGGCGGCGGGCGCGGTCGGGGGCTGGATGGCGTACCAGGACCATCGGCGCGAACGTCAACTGCAAATCGCCACAACCAAAGCGACTGAACAGGAGACGACTACACCAGCGCTCCCGACAAACAAGACGGAACCTCCGGCGACGAACAGCGTACCTCCACCGATTGCGACACAAAGTCCGACACAGCAGGCCGCGACACCCGATAAGCCTCCGGCCAAGTCGAGCGCCGCCGCGACCAAACCCGAGCAGACTTCTCTGTCATCAGAAACTGCGGCTCCGGCTGGCGCTCAGTTCGAAGTGACCATCCGGCCAAAAGGACCGGCGTGGGTTTCGGTCAAGGCGGATGGCAAGTACGTCGTGCGTGGGATCATCAAACCTCCAGATGTGAAAACAATTCAGGCGGCCAACCAGGTGGTGTTCTATACGGGCAATGCCGGCTCGGTGGACGTTGCCTTCAACGGCAAGTACGTCCAGATGAACGAGGGCATCAACGAGGAGCAGACTTTGGTCTTCGACGCTCGTGGTCTCTTGCAGCAGCCGGCGACGCAGTAACTCACTTCTATCAATGAAACATATTGGTGAAAACGTAGTTCGCATTGAAGCCGAAGCACTGCGTGCGCTGGCGGACCGGCTGGCCGGACCGATGGCGGAGGCTTTCGAGCGGGCAGTTCAGTTGCTCTACTCCTGTACCGGACGAGCCGTTGTCAGCGGTATGGGCAAGAGCGGCCTGATTGCGCGCAAAATCGCGGCCACGTTGACTTCCACCGGAAGCCCTGCACTGTTCCTGCATCCGGCGGAGGCTATGCACGGCGACCTGGGAATGGTGCTTCGTGGTGACGCAGTGCTGGCTTTGTCGGCGAGCGGCGAGACCGAAGAGATCCTGCAATTGTTGGCGACGGTGAAGCGACTGGGCGTCCCGCTGATCACGATGACCTGCGACGAGTTGTATTCGGGAGCGCAGAGTAATGTTTCAACGCTGGCGCAAGCCGCCGACGTGGCTCTGGACTGTTCGGTCGCGAACGAGGCTTGTTCGCTTGGATTGGCGCCCACGGCTTCCACGACAACCATGCTTGCGTTGGGGGATGCCCTGGCGGTCGCGCTGTCGGAGCGCCGAGGATTCAAGGAAGAAGATTTCGCCAATCTCCATCCTGGAGGCAAGCTGGGCAAGCGGTTTGCCCGAGTCTCCGCGTTGATGCACAGCGGCAGCAGCGTACCGCAGGTCGCCGCGTCCACCCCGATGAGCGAAGTGATCTACGAAATGTCGCGCAAAGGGCTGGGTATGACTACGGTCGTGGATGGCGAAAGACTGGTCGGCTTGATCAGCGATGGCGATCTTCGTCGCCTGCTGGAACGTCATGGAAAGGAAATTCTCGAGCTCAAGGCCGCCGATTGCATGACCCGCTCTCCCAAGGTTGTCGAGGCCAGCACATTTGCGATCGCCGCTCTCGACATTATGGAGCAGAGGAAAATCACTGCACTGCCGGTAGTGGATGACGCGGGAAAGCTGGTGGGCGTTCTGCATCTGCATGACCTATGGGGTACGCAGATGCTGTAGTGGCTATTTCGCTTGTTTTGCGCGCTTAGCTTTGGGTTTGGCCTCGCATAGGACGAACATCCATTTTGTCCGGCGACTGCTCCAGATCTTGTAACCCGAGCTGCTACGCATTGGCAGCGACTCTAGCATGCGAAGCGCGGACTAATGCCAGCGCGGTTACGTCGTTGTGCTCCGGCGGCGCTCCCAGGAATTGCTGAACAGCATCGACGATCGTCGTGGCAATCTCGTTCGCGTTGTCTTGCGGTGCATTCTCGAAGCGCACTTTCACCCGATCCAGACCAAACTCCTCTTTCTTGCGCGCGGCTTCGACCACTCCACGAGAAACAAGCAGCAAGGACGCGCCTTTCTGCAATGCAGCCGTAGGAGCTTCGTACGTGGAAGCGGAGAAAAGACCCAGAGGCAAGCCGGTTGCGGGCAGCTCTGTGATGCCCGAGGGATCGCGCAGCAGACCCGGCGTGTGTCCTGCATTCGAGTAGCAGATGGTTCCAAGCTCTTCGTTATAGCAGCCGACAAAGGCGGCACAGGAACGCACGCCGGCGGCAGCCTTACGAATGCTGAGGTTGAGCTCGAGGCATAACTCCATCATCGCGTCCGCTTCGTTCACTTCTTCGTAAGCAAACTTCTGCTGCCCTACTTCCTGGAAAGTGCGGCGAGCTGCGTCGACGATGCTCTGGTTCTCTTCGCGGCGGCCGGCGACATCGAGCAAACCGAATATGACCCGGGAGCGATTGACGCGCAGGAAGTGATAGAGGTCTCCACCGATTCTTGCACCTTGCACAACGCCGGCGATGTCGGCGCCGGAAAGCGGAGGAAATTCTGCGCGGGTGGAATTGTTGGAAGCGGTGCTGCGTTCGTGTTGAAAAAAGAGTTTCATATCGAAATGGCGGGCTAATCATAACGGAAATCCCACCGAATGCAAGTTCTGAATCAACCTCTAAACCGGGAAGTCCGCTGATTCTAGTAGATAACGGCATATTGGCACAGTCCGCGATAGGATGGAGGGCGGAGCCGCTGCGTGCGCATCGTCAGCATTGGGGAGATCCTCTGGGACGTCATTGGCCCGTCAGAATACCTTGGCGGCGCGCCTCTTAACTTTGCCGCCCATGCCGCCAAATTAGGCTATGAGGTGTTTCTGGTGAGCGCGGTAGGCGATGACGACCGCGGCCGGCGAGCGTTGGAAGGCCTGCAAACCTGCGGCGTCTCGGCCGACTTCGTGCAGATTACGCCCGGCAAGCCCACGGGAACCGCAGAAGTAGAGCTCGATCCTGATGGCAGGCCGATGTTCCGCATCGTCCGTCCTGCGGCATACGATTTCGTCCGGCTGACGCTCCCCATCCGTCAACGCATCGCCGCCCTTCAACCCAACTGGATCTACTTTGGCACGCTGTATCACGTCTCCAATCAGGCCCTGGCATCGACGCTCCGGCTGCTGGACGAGGTTCCCTCCGCCCGAACGTTCTACGACGTGAATCTTCGGGACGGCAACTGGAACCTGGCAACGGTCGAGCAGTTGGCATCGCACGCCAATGTCATCAAGCTAAGTGACAGCGAGGCCGAATGTCTGGATGCTTCCCTGGAGTCGGATGGACTTCAAGCATCGGTTGAGGATTTCTGCCAGCGCTGGAGTAGCCAATATCGTTGTAGTACCACCTGCATCACATTCGGTGAGCGTGGGTGCGGCATCTACAAAGACCATACGTACGCCTCCGTGCCCGGTTGTAAGGTCGAGGTGGCGGATACGATCGGAGCTGGCGACGCCTTCGCTGCTTCCTTCCTTTATGGCATCGATCAGGGATGGGACGAGCGTCGCTGTGGAGCCTTTGCTAACACGGTGGCTGCACTGGTCGCCAGCCGGCACGGAGCGATTCCCGAGTGGAGCGTAGAAGAGGCTGAGGCGATGCTTGCGAAGCGAGAGGATTGCCGGTAACAGCTACTCCTCGAGATCGGTGTCAGCGTCCGGGCTGACTTCGGCTTCCGACATCTGCTCCAGTTGTGTACGCCAGTCGGTTTCCTGCACGAACTGTCGCGAGTCACGCCAGCCGGGACGCACCTTCACGAAGAGCTCGAGAAAAACCTTGGTGTTCAGCAGCCTTTCGATTTGCAGCCGGGCGGCGGTGCCGATCTTCTTCAGCGTGCTTCCCTGCTTCCCGATAAGGATGGCCTTCTGGCCATCGCGCTCGCAGTAGATTACGGCCGCGACGCGCGTTAGCTTTGGGCTCTCCTGGTATTGCTCGATCAGGACGGTGGTCGCGTAGGGTACCTCCTGCTCGGTGATCAGCAACACCTGTTCGCGGATGAGTTCGGCGACCAGAAAGCGCTCGGGTTGATCCGTAACCTGATCTTTGGGGAAATACCGTGGCCCGTCGGGCAGAGCGCTGATGACGGCATCGAGAAGCGTAGTCAAGCCCTCGCCCTTCAGCGCGGAGATGGGGATCACCTCCGCGAATTCGTGCATGTCTTTGTACTGCGCGATCAGCGGCAGCAGCTCCTGCTTGTTGAGCGCGTCGACTTTATTGAGCAGGAGAAAGGTTTTCTGTCCGCCCTTCTTCACGATCTCTAGCACGAACTTGTCGCCCGCTCCCAGCTTGGCCGTTGCGTCGACAATGAGCAGCAGGAGATCGCAACCCTCGAGGGCATCGTAGACCTCCTTCATCATCCGGCGATTGAGGGAGTTGATCGGCTTGTGAACGCCCGGAGTGTCGATGAGGACGATCTGTCCGGTGGGACGCTTCCCTTTGCGCTCCACGTTGACGATCCCCTGAATGCGGTTGCGCGTGGTCTGGGGCTTGCGGGTGACGATTGCCAGCTTCTCGCCGACCAGCGCGTTTAGCAGCGTCGATTTGCCCGCGTTGGGACGGCCGATGATGGAGACGAATCCGGAGCGAAAGGGCATGGTGAACCTGATTCAGACGCCGTCTTGAGTGTACAGGGTGGCGCAGCGCTTTAGCGCTGCATTTCGTGGGTCAAGCCGCAGCTTTGGTTGACACTCTGAATTGTCATCCTGAGCGCAGCGAAGGATCTGCGGTTCCACCGCGGTGGAAGACCCCTGATTCGCGGCGAAACGCAGATGCTTCGTCGGGCTCAAGCCCTCCTCAGCATGACAATTTTGAATGTACCGCTGGACGCGGGTGGCCCTGAAGATCCGCTCAGGCGCGTGCATACCGGTGGCGAACTGATTCAGGCTCCCACCTGCTTGGGTTGCAGGCTGACGCGTACGCGATCAACGCGGCGTTCCGTCGATTCCAACACCTCGAAGCGCAAACCGTTTTCTTCGAACACTTCGCCCGCCTTTGGGATGTGTCCTGCGAGTTCGCTCACCAGGCCGGCGATCGTTGTCGCCTCTTTCTCCGTCGGACGAATACCGAGCAACTTATCCAGGAGATCGACGTCGGTATTTCCGTTGAAGATGTAGGAGGTGTCACTCTCCTTCACCACCTCGGACTTTTCATGCTCGTCGCGGATCTCGCCTACGATTTCTTCCACCAGGTCCTCAATCGTCACCAGTCCGGCCACGCCTCCGTACTCATCGATGACCACGGCCATGCGCGCGTTGTCGCGCTGCATCTCGCGCAGGAGGTCGCTGCCCAGCTTGGTCTCGGGTACGAAGTAGACATCAGTCTTCATCAGGTCCTGCACGGTGCGTGTGTGCGCCTCAACGTCCGCCACCTGCAACAGGTCCTTGGCGTAGAGAATCCCTTTGATGTGATCGATGTCGCCTTCGTAGACCGGTATACGCGAGTAGGGATACTTGTCCAGCAGCTCCGTCATCTCAGCGATGCTCGTGGTCGCAGGCACTGCGACGATTTCCGGCCGCGGCGTCATGACCTCGCGAACCGTCTTGTCGCCGAACTCGACGACCGATTGAATCAGGTCGCGGTCACTCTCTTCCAGAATGCCCTCTTCCTGGCCGGCTTCGATAAGCGCATCCACCGCTTCTGACGGATGCTCGGCTGCTTTCTCGGCATGCTCCCGGGTGAGCGAAGCCACTGACAATCCAAAACCAAGGATGAGCGTCGCGGGCAGAGAAAGATAAATCAGACCTCGTAGAACGGGCACCCAGTGCGCCAGCCATTCCCCCTTCGTGCGCACGAAGAACAGATACGGCAGCAACTGGTGAAAGATGACGATGATGAAGATAAGGCTGACGGCAGCCTGTACCAGATCGAGACCAACCCAGCGGTTTTCCTTGAACAGCACGTAGCCGATAAGCACGCCGATTCCAGCCATACAGAGCTGCGTCAGCACGGTCATCGACATTGCCGCCCGATCGCGGCTAACCTTCAGGCGAGGCTCGACCCGCTCCTCGTAGGCCTCGATGTTTTCCTGGAATTCGCGGGCGAGGAACTTGCCCATCTCGGCATAAAGACGGTCGACATACGAGACCAGCGCGAGCATGCCGAGCAGAACTAGCAGCAGGATGGCTAACGGCAAGTTCATCGTCGGCGTCCTTGGCGTGCGGCAGGCGTGGCCTCGCGGCGCTTGAGCAGCGGCGAGCGCCCGTTGGTCCGCTCAATCAGCCCGGTTGGCAGGCTGAGACTTCGCCGCAGCTTGGTCTCCTGCGCCCGCATTTCGCCTTTGTCGCTCTCGTGATCGTAACCGGCCAGATGGAGCAATCCGTGCAAGATCAAAATCTTGAGCTCGGTATCAACCGAATGGCCCAAGCGGGCAGCGTTTTCCGCGGCGATGTCAGCCGATATCGCGATGTCCCCGGCCAGCTTAGGCAGTTCGGAAGGGAACGAAAGAACATCGGTAGGGTAGCCTTTTCGGCGAAAACGCCGATTTAGCTCGCGCATCTCGGCATTCGAGGTGATGCGGATGCTCAATTCACCGTTGATGCCCACAGCTCGCCTGGCCTTGGCCGCAAACAGGGCTAGGGCGCGTTGGTGAATCTCTTTTCCGTCGTGCTCCAGAATGATCACTTTCGTTTCAAGAACAAAGGGGAGGGCTCGAGTGCCCTCCCACAGTATGGTACCAAGTTCTTACTCGGAAATGCGATCCGGAGGCGGCAGAACCCGTGCCGGAGGCACTTCCGCCAATGGCGCCTCACGTTCAACGCTGGTGGTGTAAACCCGGCCGTCGCTGGTTCGCGCGACCGCGTAGCCGCTGCCATTCTTCAATTCAAGCGACAGCGATAGTTGCTCGTTGCGACCCTTGTGGTCGTCGTAGGCGCGGATGATGCGCTGCACCAGATGATGGCGCACCACATCGCCTTCATCAAAGTGGCAGAAGCGAATGCCCTCGACGTTCCGCAGGATGTCCATCACCTCTACCAGACCGCTACGGTTGGCGTTGGGCAGGTCGATCTGCGTGATGTCGCCGGTGATCACCGCCTTGGAGTTAAATCCCAGACGGGTGACAAACATCTTCATCTGCTCCGAGGTTGTGTTCTGCGCTTCGTCCAGGATCACGAACGCGTCGTTGAGAGTGCGGCCGCGCATGAAGGCGATCGGCGCAATCTCGATGACGTTCTTCTCCAAGTACCGATCGACCTTGTCCGGGTCGAGCATGTCGTACAGCGCGTCGTACAGCGGGCGGAGATAGGGATCGACCTTCTCCTGCAATGTGCCGGGCAGGAAGCCCAGGCGCTCGCCTGCCTCAACCGCGGGACGCGCCAGGATGATCCGATTCACGCGCTTGGTCATGAGCGCGGAAATTCCCATCGCGACGGCCAGATAGGTTTTGCCTGTGCCAGCCGGGCCAACGCCGAAGACCATGTCGTGCTTCTCGATGGCTTCGAGATAGCGACGCTGATTGATGCTCTTCGGCTGCACCGTACGCTTGCCGAAAGAGCGCTGTTTGCCGGCTTCGGCCAGGCCGCGCAAGGTCGCAGTCGAGTCCGTAGTCAACACACGAATCATATCGCCGAGGTCGCCGTTGATAAACGTATGGCCGTTGCGCGTCAGGTGCTGATAGTCGGCAAAAACCTGCTCGGCGCGCGCGACATCGTCCGCTCCGCCGATAATCTCGATGGAGTCAGCACGCAGGTTGATGGTCACGTTCAAACCATCCTCCAACAGGCGCATGTTTTCGTCCCGGGTTCCGAACAGGGTTTCGATATTCGGGCTAATTTCGATGTTCTTCTTCATCTAGGGTCGGGAGACAGCCTCCAACTGTGGCGCAACAACCGGTCCGCGCCAATCACGCGTGGATCGGGACGATTGATGCACAGGGTTCCGAAAGCTGGTCGGGCACAGGTTGGACCCACCAACTCGGTTTGACAGTGAACAGTTTGGGAGCGCGGTATAACGAGGGGCTGGGTGGCGGCCGGAAGTTCGTCCAAGCCAGAAACTACTCTCATTGGCCGCTAGCGTATCCCCGAACCGGACGGGAGTCAATCCCGCAGGCAATGACGTCGGTGCCGATTGAGGTACGTACGATGACGATCCTATCAAATTCCCCTTCCGCAAATTTAGATGTTCAGCCGGGCCAAAGGGAGCACTGGCCATAGCGCTTTTATCTGTTGCGGCTAAGCATAGGGCGAAACCTAAGACTAGCATTTAGCGATGAACGTAAGGTAAATCTACGGTTAGGCTTTCGAGAACGTCGGCCTGGCCCTCTAACCCGGTTGTCGAGCCTTGTCTCTGGATTCGAGAACCACGCAGACGTGGCCGTTCGAACGACGACATGGGGGACCGGTTCGATCGCCGTCGCATCCAAGGAAGTGCGAATGAATCAATCCAGTGATTTGCCCGAAATCGTCTATTTCTTGTAGAATCATGTATTCGGCAACCGTCGAGATCTTCAACTGAGGACTACAGGAAAGTATGGCGAATCATTTTTCGGCGCTCAAGCGTGCGCGTCAGACCGAGAAGAAGACGGCGCACAACCGCGCCAACAAGTCACGCCTCCGCGGAGCGCTGCGCTCCCTGCGAGAGGCCATTGCCAAGGGCGACAAAGAAGCTGCCCAGAGCGCCTATCGCTCCACCGTTTCCGTGGTGGACAAGGGCGTCCAGAAGGGTGTTTTGCACAAGAACACCGCCAGCCGCTACAAGGCCCGCCTGAGCGCTCGCGTGAAGGCCGTTGGCGCCAAGTAGCATTGTCCCAGATTCTTGGAAGGCGGGCCTTTGGCCCGCCTTTTTGCTTGCTTCCCTACTCGTTCCTTAACGCCTGCATCGGCTCAATCGATGCTGCCCGTCGCGCCGGTATCATGCTGGCCACCAACCCCACCAGGCTGAGCCCGATCGCCAGCGTTGCAATCGCCGCGGCATCGCGGCTCACCTCTATCGGAATGACGCTCGCCAGCAGACGGCGCGAGACGACACTGCCAAGCACTCCCACGGCCACACCAATCGACATCATCAGTGCAGCGCGTTGCAGCACCATGCGGACGATGTCCGGCCGCGAGGCACCCAGCGCCATGCGTAAGCCAATATCGCGGGTCTGCAGGCTTACCTCCTGGCTGAGCACGCCATAGATTCCGATCAACGCCAGTACCAGCGCAATCGCTGCAAAGATGCTGAACAGCCAGCCCTGCATGCGATCGAAGACCAGCGACTCGGCAAGGACATCGTCCATGGTTTCCGGGGTCTGGAAGGGAACGCTGGGAGCGACCTCATGCAGCGCCTGTCGAAGCTGCGATACGATGGCATCCGGCGGCACGGTAGTGCGCACGAATAGCGCCATCGGCGTTAGCATCTCGGCGCTGTCCTTCAGTGGCACCTGCGACATGGGATAGTCAACCTCGGCGAGCATTGAGTCCACCACCGACTGACGGCCGTTACTCACCACGCCGACGATCCTCTGGCCACCCGAATCCTGCTTGATCTGCTGGCCGATCGGCTCTTCGCCCGGCAGGAACGTATCTACGAATTTCTGGTTGACTACAACTACATCTTGCGCACCGGGCTTATCGATCCCGGGATCGAATAGACGTCCGCGCAACAGCTTCAGTCCCATTGCCTGATACCAGCCAGGAGAAACCATTCGCACCTCAGCGAGCCGCTCGTGGTCGGGCGGATCAGGAGGTTTACCAACCATCTCGATGCCGCTGTTCCAGCCCCACTCGATGAGCGGGATAAGCCGGTTGTAGCCAACGCCTGTAACGCCGGGAATGGCTCGCACTTTATCAGCCAGCGGCCGATAGAGAGCTGCGTCGAGATCCTTGCCGGCGTACTCTCCCGGCGAGACATTGATCTCCAGGGTGAGCAGGTGATCCGTGGTGTAGCCGAAGTCCAGGTGCTGCATTCGCCACAACTGCATCAGCACCAGACCGGTGCAGACCAGCAGCATGAGCGACAGCGCGACCTCGGCGATTACGAAGCCGGAGCGCAGACGATAGTCACCGCGATCGGTGCCGGCTGCGGCGCCCGACTTTAGTGAGCGGTTGGGATCAACCGACGACATTTTCTTCGCCGGGATCAGCCCAAAGGCCAAACTTGAAAGAGCCGCAATCGCGAAGGCGGCGAGGAACACTGCCCAGTTCAGCTGGATATTGCCGCCGCGCTGAAACGACTTGGTGAGGAATTGAGACATTCCCATCGTCAGTCCCCAGGCCAGCAGCAGGCCAACTCCAGCTGAGATCAGGCCGAGTACGAGGTTCTCAAACAGAATTTGCCGCACGATGCGCACGCGCCCAGCTCCAAGGGCAGTACGGATGGCCATCTCGCGCTGACGACCAACACCACGAGCCAACAGCATCACCGCGACATCGACACAGGCGATAAGCAGGACGAACAACACGCCGGCGGCCATGATCCATAGCGCCTCCCGCTCCTCTTGCCCGGTAATGTGCATGGTCAGCGGCATCACCCGCGCAGTCCTGCCCTTGTCGGTATCGGGATTCGTCCGACCCAGGTTGACCAACACGTGGTTCATGTCCGCCTGCGCCTGCTCTACGGTGAGACCGGGTTTCAGGTGCCCGATTATCTGCAGCCAGTGATCGCCACGGGCCGTTCGAAGTTCTTTGGAAATTCGCAGGGGAGTGTAGATCAGGTTCGGCATGCTCAGCGGAAAGCGGAAGCCGGCAGGCATCACGCCGACGATGGTGTAGGGAAAGCCGTCAATGTGGACCGAGGAACCGACTGCGCTGGGATTGCCGCCAAAGTTCTGCTGCCAAACTTCGTAACTGAGCACGGCGACGTTGTTGCGGCCCTCCTGCTCTTCGCCGGGTAGGAACGTGCGACCAACGAGGGGCTTTACTCCGAAGACATCGAAGAAGTGGTCGCTGGTCGAGGTGTTGTGCAGATGAATGACCTGTGAACCAGTGTCGAGGTTTACTCCGGCGAACTGGCTGAATCCGGCAAGGTAGTCGAAGCTCTGATTCTGGGCGCGCTCATCCTGGTACCCGGGCCACGAGGAAGGCTGGATGTAAGAAGCGGCGGCGTGCGTTTCGACGTAGACGATGCGCTCGGGATCCGGAAACGGCAGCGACCGCAGAACGGTGGCATAGATCACGCTGAACATCGCGGTAGCCGCGCCGATGCCGAGAGCTAAGGTCAGCACAGCAACAATGGTGAAACCGGGAGACTTGCGCAACTGCCTCAGCGCAAACCGGAAGTCCTGCCGAAAGGAATACATGCGTCCTCCCCTAGGATGAAGGCTGCGGTTTTAGACGAAAACTGTGCCAGCTTTGTTCCGCACAAGGAACCGGCAAGTCTGTAAACTTCTTGCAGCACCCAATGTATTTCTCTTTCCGCAATTTATCGAACTTCTGGCACAATCCCGCTCGCCCGCATCTTGCTGTGGAGAAGCTTCCACGTGTACGTCTCTGAAGTCCGATTCTCCCGGCGTCCGCTGTGGCTATGGCCGAACTTGCTTAGTCTGGACGCGCCTCTAATCGCCGTGCTCTGGCTGCAACTGTTCGCGGTTTCGTTGCGTGTCCGGCTTGAGCCGGTGGTGAGCCTGGCACTTGCCATGGTGGTGTGGATAATTTACGTGGGTGATCGGCTGGCCGATGGATTGAATGCCGATTCGCTAGCGCCGCTATCGGCTAGACATCGATTCCATCGGGTTCATCGTCGGAGTCTGTCGGCAGCCTTGTCGATGGGGTCGGGTTTGGGACTCTGGGCGTGCCTGCATCTGGACGAAGCTACGTTTCGTGCCGGACTGGCTTTATCGCTGGCGATTGGGGCCTACTTCGTAGCCGTACACACGCTCCGGCTCCGAGTGCCGAAGGAAGCTTTCGTCGCCCTGCTGTTCTCCGTTGGCACCTTCTTTCCTGTATGGATCCACGGCGCCGAGCCAGCCTCCGTGCTGACCGTCGTGCTGGGGCTTTTTGGAGCAATCTGCTGGGTGAACGTGGTGCTGATCGAGTATTCGGAGTGGGGCCACTTTGGCTACAGGCGCTGCGAGATGCCACACGTAACGACGGTCTGTGCCGGGCCACGATTAACCTGGATTGCCGGCGCGCTAGGCATCGTAGCAAGCTCGCTCGCATTTCTCGCACGCCTGCGGCTGGAGAGCCCGGTGCTGCTTGCGATTGCCCTCAGCGCCGCAGCGCTCTCCGCATTGAGCGTCTGTCGCCGACAACTATCGATTGAATGCGTACGAGTGCTGGCGGATGTTGCTCTGCTGACTCCGATCTTCGTTCTCCCCTGCCTGATCCGATGACACCATCCCCCGACATCTCGGCTTTGGAGATTCGCTCGACCGGCGTCATTGCGCCGGTGATGAACGCGAACCTCATCGCGCCGTTTTATCAGCCGGTCGAATACATGTGTTTTGGGAGCGCACTGCAGCAGCGAAGAACGGCCTTTCTGGAAGATGTTCACGGGGCCCGGCGAGCAGTTTCGTGTGGCGAAGGTGATGGACGATTTCTGGTGGCGCTGGTCAAAGCGAATCCCGGCGTTCACGCTACCGCAGTCGATGCCAGCCGGCGGATGGTCGAACTCGCCCGCAAGCGAATTGAGTGCATGGGAGATGCCTACCGCGCTCGTACGGATTTTTCCTATATGCAGGTCGGTCAGTTCGAACCAGGAGAATCGTACGACTTGATTGCCACAAACTTCTTCCTGGACTGCTTGTCCACTGCGGAAGTTGAAGTGGTCGTCAAGCAGATTGCGAGTTGGGCTGCACCGCGCGCAAAGTGGATCGTCTCAGAGTTTGCGCAGCCGGCCGATCCCGTCGCCCACTTGTGGACGGGAGCAGTGATTCGCAGCCTGTACGGCGCTTTTCGCCTGACTACGGGATTGCGGGTCACGCAGCTGCCGGCTTACCGGGCTGCAATCGAGGGCGCGGGCTTCGTCCTGCGCAAGCACGAATGCGCTTTGGGCGGGCTGCTGGTATCGGAGTTGTGGGAAAAAATCTAGGCGAGTTCACCGCAGAGGCACGGAGGACACAGAGAAGAAAAAATTCATAGCTCCGTGTATTCCGTGGCTCCGTGGTGAAGAAACTTCGTCGAGCGCTACTTCCCTGCCGCTTCGCTCTGCGGCTTCCAGCGAAGCACCGGCTTCCTCGCCGCCGTGGTCTCATCCAGCCGCGAGATGCGCGTGTTGTGCGGCGCCTTGACGAGGATCTCGGGATCCTGCTCGGCCTCTTCGGCTACGGACTTCATGGCGTCGATGAACAAGTCGAGCTCTTCCTTCGACTCACTTTCCGTCGGCTCGATCATCAGTGCACCCGGCACTACCAGCGGGAAGCTGACCGTATAGGGATGAAAGCCGTAATCGATGAGCCGTTTGGCGATGTCGCCGGTCTTCACGCCCTGGCCGGTCTGCTTGCGGTCGCTGAAGACCACCTCGTGCATGGTCGGTGTGTTGTAAGGGAGCTCGTAAACGCCTTCCAGCTTCTTGCGGATGTAGTTGGCGTTGAGCACGGCATCTTCGGTAGTCAGCCGAAGACCGTCAGGACCGTTGGCCATGATGTAAGCCAGCGCGCGCACATGCATTCCGAAGTTGCCATAGAACATGCGCACCCGTCCGACTGACTTCGGCCGATTGTAGTCGAAGCCAAGAGTGCCGTCCGGCTTGTTGATAACCACCGGCGTGGGCAGGAACGGCTCCAGCATTTTCTTGCAGGCCACCGGACCAGAGCCCGGACCACCGCCGCCGTGCGGCGTGGAGAACGTCTTGTGTAGATTCAGGTGCATGACGTCGGCGCCGAAATCGCCCGGCCGAACTTTGCCGACCAGCGCGTTCATGTTAGCGCCATCCATGTACATCAAAGCGCCCTTGGCGTGCAGCAGGTCGGCGATTTTGTGGATCTCCTGCTCGAAGACGCCTAGCGTGTTGGGGTTGGTCAGCATGAGCGCGGCTACATCTTCGTTCACCTGCGCTTCCAACGAGGCGATGTCTACCATGCCGGCCGAGTTCGACTTCAGGTTCTCGACCGAATAGCCCGACATGGCAGCGGTCGCGGGATTGGTGCCGTGCGCCGAGTCAGGAATGAGGATCTTCTTGCGGGGATTACCTTGCGACTCGAGATACGCACGAACCATCAAGATGCCCGTGAATTCGCCATGCGCACCCGCTGCAGGTTGCAGGGTAATGGCGTCCATGCCCGTGATCTCGATGAGCTGCTCGCTGAGCATCTTTAGAATGCGCAGCGCTCCCTGGCTCACGCGCTCCGGCTGATACGGGTGCGCCTCGGCCAGGCCCATCAGGCGCGCGACGTATTCATTCACGCGCGCGTTGTACTTCATGGTGCACGAGCCCAGCGGATACATGCCGTGATCGACGGCGTAGTTCCATGTCGAGAGTCGCGTGTAGTGGCGGATGATCTCGATCTCGCTGATCTCGGGCATATTGCCCAAGTCTTCGCGCGCCTGATCGCCCAGCAACTCGGCAGGATCGACTTCAGGCACATCGAGCGGCGGCATCTTGTATGCCTTCTTCCCCGGCGACGACTTCTCGAATATGAGGCCTTCGTTCTGGCTGATGTGGGTGGTCGCTTTGCGGATCTTCTCGTTCAGGTTCACAGCGCCACCTCCTTCGCCACCGCGTCGATTGAGGCCTTTGCCGTGGTCTCGGTGCAGCACCACAGCGAAGCATTCTCCAGCTCCGGATAAAACTTCTTCAGCGGGAAACCTCCGATGATCCGTTGCTTCAGCAAATGGTCATTGATGGCATACGGATCGGTCTTGGTCTCGATCACAAACTCGTTAAAGCGCGGAGCGCCCTCGAAGAGCAGGGTTGCCCCGCTCTTCTTGAACTGCTCGGCCGCATAGTGCGCTTTGGCAAGATTGTGGGTTGCCAAATCCTTCAGCCCTTCCCGCCCGTAGATGGTCATGTACATGGCAACCATCAGTGCGACCAGTCCCTGGTTGGTGCAGATGTTCGAAGTCGCCTTCTCGCGACGGATGTGCTGCTCGCGGGTAGATAGCGTCAGCACGAAACCTCGCTTGCCGTTGCGGTCGCGCGCTTCGCCAACCAGACGGCCGGGCATCTGGCGGACGAACTTGTCGCGGGTCGCGATGACGCCGCAGTAGGGGCCACCAAATCCCAGCGGTACTCCGAACGACTGCGCTTCTATGCTGACGATGTCGGCCTCAGCCGGAGGCTTTACGATGCCAAGCGAAACGGCTTCGGCGATGGAGACGATCAACAGCGCACCCTTACTGTGCACGAGCTCTCCAAGTGCTTTCACGTCTTCAATGGTGCCGAAGAAGTTGGGCGACTGGATGAGAACGCCGGCGGTATCCTCGTCGATCGCCATATCTAACTCTTCGAGATCGATGCGCCCATTCTTCTCGTAGCCGAAGGTAGTGACCGGCATCCCCTGATACCGCGAATAGGTTGTGATGACCTCGCGGTATTCCGGATGAACCGTCTTGGCCACCGCACCTTTGGAGCGCCCAGTGATGCGCGAAGCCATCATCAGCGCCTCAGCCGCACCGGTTGATCCGTCGTACATGGAGGCGTTCGCAACATCCATGCCGGTCAGTTCGCAGATCATCGTCTGAAACTCGAAGATCGACTGTAGCGTACCCTGCGCGATCTCAGGCTGGTATGGAGTGTAGGAGGTAAAGAACTCTCCGCGGGAGATCAGCGAATCGATCACGACGGGACGGTAGTGCGAATAGGCGCCAGCCCCAAGAAACATAGCGTAACCCTGAGCGCTGTTGGCGGCGCGCTCCCGGAAGAACTCCACGATCTCGCTCTCCGCGTACTGGCGCGGGATTTTGAGATCGCCCTTCAGGCGGTATTCCGTTGGTATGGCTGCAAAAAGATCGTCAATCGATTTCGCTCCGATCTCGCCGAGCATGATCTCGCGATCGGATTGCGATTTGGGAAGATAGCGCATGAGTACCTGTAGCTTTCCTGGGCGTGTTTGTAATGAAGCTTTCCGTAGCGATACGGTAAGAACGAATAGGGCTTTAGCCCTGCTGAAGCCGTCTGCAGGGGCTAAAACCCTGAACCTTTTCAGCCCCTGTTTCGGCACGACTCAAGTCCTGCCCCGATACAAAACTAAACCTGTGTCCGATGCTCACCCTTTTCAATGGTTTCGTTAGTGCGCGCCCTCTTCGGCGATGAACTTCTCGTAATCGGCGGTTGAAAGCAGACCGCTGGCCTCGCCGGGATTCTTCAAGTTCACCTTGATCATCCAGGTCGTGTTGGCGTCTTTGTTGACCTGCTCGGGCGTGGTGTTCAGCGCCTCGTTGATTTCGGTCACCGTGCCGGAGACGGGAGCAAACAGGTCGGAGACGGCCTTCACCGACTCCACCGATCCGAAGGTTTTGCCGGCGGCAATCTCCGAGCCGACTTTGGGCAGTTCGACGAAAACGATGTCACCTAGAGAGTTCTGCGCATAATCCGTGATGCCGATGACGCCGGTGCTGCCGTCAATCTTCAGCCATTCGTGCTCTTTGGTGTACTTGTAATCCGCGGGATAAGCCATTTGCTTTCCTCCTCAGCACCCAAGGGTGCATCGGCAACTTAGATTGGATGATGACCAAATAAAAAACGAACTACGACTGCTTCTTGGGGCGCTTGTAAAACGGTGTTGGTACAACCTTGCACTTCACCGGAGTCGTTCTGCACTGGACATTGACTTCATTGCCGATCTCCGACTGCTCGACCGGCACATAGGCCAATGCGATGTTCTTCTTCAAAAACGGAGCGTACGATCCACTGGTCACATAGCCCATTTCCTTGCAGTCCAGATCCATCACTGGATATCCGTCGCGCGGGATGCCGCGATCGATCGACTCCAACCCAACCAGCGTGCGGGTAAGACCTGCCGTCTTGGCTTTCTCGAGAGCGTCACGGCCAACGAATTCGCCCTTCTCCATCTTGAGGAAGCGATCGAGCCCGGCTTCCCAGACATTAATGCTGTCGGAGATCTCGTGTCCGTAGAGCGGCAGCTTACCTTCCAGGCGCAATGTATTGCGAGCGCCCAAGCCGCAAGGGATGGCCCCGTACTCTTTGCCGGCCTCCAGAACTTCATTCCAGATTCGGGAGCTGGTGGCCTCGTCGGTGGGAACGTAGATTTCAAATCCGTCCTCAGCGGTGTAGCCCGTACGGGCGATCAGGATGTTCTTCAGGCCGCAAACCGTGCCGTGGGTAAACCAGTAGAACTTCACCTTCGACAGGTCAGCGTCTGTCAGCTTCTGAAGGGTGTCGACGCCCTTCGGACCCTGGATGGCGATCTGGGTGAAGTTGTCGCTCAGGTTCTCGACCTTGCAGTCAAACTGGCGGGTGTTGTCGGTGACCCAGTTGACGTCTTTCTCGCGCGTGCCGGCGTTGATCACCAGCATGTAATCCTCTTCGCCCATGCGGTGCACGATGACGTCATCGACGAACGTTCCCTGGGGGTACAGCATCGCCGAATAGCGGCACTGTCCGATGCCCATGCCCGCGGCGTCATTCATGGTAATGTGCTGCACGGCATCAAGCGCCTGCGGTCCGGAGATGCGGATGTCGCCCATGTGGCTCACGTCGAAGATCCCGACTCCGTTGCGGACGGCAAGGTGCTCCTTCATCAGCCCACCGACCGAGGGGTACTCGACGGGCATATCCCATCCATTGAAATCGACCATTTTTGCGCCCATCTGGCGATGGGTGGCATTCAGAGCTGTCTTGCGAACGGGTGCGGCCACCTGGGTATCTGAGGACAAGCGGAAATCCTTCTGGCGCACAGAACGCGCAGTTGAGGTTGGTCCAACCCACAACGGTAACACGCGCGATTTTCCACGGTCAACGGAGCCGCCGATGGGACTTGGGAGTCATTTTTCGTAGCAGGAAAAAGCCACACTGGAAGCCGTTTTGTAAAGGACATCGGGGGTTACGAAAGGGCAATTCTGTCCCATTTCTGCATTGCCCTTTTGAGACAGCTCCGTCACAGACCACACAGCACACTGTATCGAAGATAGAGCAAGTAGCAACTGCTACTAGGGCCCCTTTTCGATGCGAGCTTCTACCTGCGCAGTTCTTCCCTGCAATTCTCGTTTGATCTTGCTTGTTCTCATCTTTGCCGGACTTATCCTGACCATCATCTTTTGCGTCTCTGTCGACCTGATGGCACAGGATGGTTCAACGTCGCTGCAAGGCATCATCGAGGATGCCACTGGGGCGCGCATTGCATCGGCCGCGATCACCGTTTCCGATCCGTCTCGTGGCTTGCAACTGCATACGGTCACCAACGCCGAAGGCACGTTCAACTTCGGGATGCTGCCGCCCGGGAGATACGACGTCACAGCCTCCGCCCCGGGCATGATGTCGCGCTCCAGCCACGGCATTGAGCTGCTGGTCGGCGGAACTTCGATGGTGCAACTACGACTGGCGCCGTCAGCTCCAACACAAACCATCACAGTGTCGGCCCAGGCCGCGCCCGTCGAAACGCAGACCGGGGATATCTCCAGCGTGGTGCCCCAGCGCGCGATTCAGGATTTGCCACTCAACGGGCGACGGTACACGGACCTTGCCCTTCTGTCTTCGGATGTAGTTCAGGATCCGCGCGGGCTGACGTCGGATTCCAACGGCGATCTTTCAGTTGGTGGTGTGCGGGGGTTCCAGAACAGCTTCCTGGTGGACGGCACGGATGACAACAACTCGTTCTTCTCGCAAGCGCGCGGCCGCTACCGTGCTCCGTACCAGTTCAGCGATGAAGTCATACAAGAATTTCGCGTCTCCAAGAATTCCTACAGCGCGGAGCTGGGACGTTCGGGCGGCGCCGTTTTCAATGTGGCCACCAAATCGGGTACGAACAACTGGCATGGAGGCGCATTTTACTATCTGCGCGACCGTGACTTCGATGCGGCGCAGGCTTACGCGCCTGATCAGCCCAACGATCGTCAGCAGCAGTTCGGCGGTTCGGTCGGCGGACCCATCCGTAAAGATCGCATCTTTTTTTACGGTGGATTCGATCAACATTTGCTGACTGTGCCTTCGGTGGTGCAGTTCGCGAACGGCTCCAGCAGCATCGTTCCCCAGCCCGGGGATTACGACTATCTCGACAAGCAAACGGTATTCGCTGCCGCGCAGCAACTCAACGCCATGGGAGGGTCCTACCCGACAGCCATGCAGGGCAACGCAGGCTTTGCCAAAGTCGACTTCAATCTTTCCCCCAAGCAACTCGCGTTCGTTCGCGTCAGCACGTCGATGCTGACAGGAACGAACAATGTTTTTTTTGATCCTTCCAGCCCGATCACCGGTTACGCCGCGACCGGCAATGGAACCGAAAACGTGCACACGGCAAGCATCGCGAGTTCACTGATCAGCTCATGGAGCAGCAATCTGGCGACCAACCTGCGACTGCAATTTTCGCGGGACAATGAGCAGTCCACCGCCAACTCCAATCAGCCGTGGACAAAGATTTACGACCTCGTCGCAGGATTCGGCGGCTCCAGCATGCTGCCGCGTGATACCAACGAGCAAAAGCTCCACGCTGCCGGAACCGTGAGCTACGAGCATGGACGCATGCACTGGAAGTTCGGCGGCGACTTTATTCAGGCATGGATCTACAACTACTATCCGTATCTATTCGGCGGTGAGTATTACTTCGACAACGTAAAGGTGAATCCGTTCACCTTCGCTCCTGAAACATACGGTGAGCCGCTGACTCCGCTTCGCGCCTACGCGCACGACGTCCCACGCTATTACATGCAGGATTTTGGGAATGCCGTGTCGCATCCCGACTCGCGCTGGTACGACGCTTTTGTCCAGAACAACTTTCAGGCTACACGCAGCCTGACGCTGAACCTTGGCCTGCGCTACGATCTGCAAACCTTCGAAGCCGGTTCGCTCCAGAGCAATCCGCTTTATACACCTTCGGGGAAAATTCCGACCGAGATGACCAACTTCTCTCCGCGGCTTGGCTTCGCCTACTCGCCGGGCGACAAGCGGGCGGTGGTGATTCGAGGCGGAGCAGGCATCTTCTACATGCCGATACCGGCGATGTATGCGTCACAGGTTGCCACCGACAACGGCATCCAACAGAAGCAACTGTTTCTCGACGTGATGCAGCCGGCGCAGGCAGCCTTATTCCCCAAGTACGCTGCCTCCCTCGTCAATTGTGCGTCAGGCACCACCGTATGTATGCCGCCGGCGGCGCTGGCTCCATATATGACGACGCAGATTTCAGCCTTCGCGCCCAACTTCCAGACACCGCACACCGAGCAGGCCAACGTTTCGATTGAGCGCCAACTGGGTCGGAACATAACCCTCGATGCAGGTTTTCTATACGTTCGGGGAGTCAACGAAATTCGGTCGTTGGATGTGAACCTGCCCAAGCCGACGATGACGGAATATCCCGTGTACAACGATACCGGCTCGGTCTTCCTGGGTATGTATGACGTCGCCTCGTTTGTGACTTGGCAGACCACGCCATCGCTTACTTGCCCATATCCGCCGTGTCTCAATCCGTTGCAACGTCCAAATCGTAGCCTCGGCTCGATCAACTCCTTCGAGAGCGAATCCAGCAGTGACTACAAGGGCATGACCATTTCCCTGAGGCGCCAGATGAATCACGGCATGTACTTCCAACTCGGCTACACGCTGGCAAAGGCAATGGACAACGGTCCGGACGCGCTGGTTGTTGGCCGACCGGGCAATGTGCAGGATTCCTATGACACTGCGGCCGAACGGGGCCCGAGTACCACCGATCAGCGCAATCGCTTCGTGGCGGCTGTAGTTGCCGAGCCGAAGTTTCAGCTCTCGGGAAGTACGCTCAGCAAGCTACTCAACAACTGGACTGTCTCGAGTATTGCCACCGCGGGCTCCGGACGCCCGCTGAATGCCACCATTGCCGGCGATCCCAATGGAGACGGCGACATCTACAACGACCGCCTTCCCGGATACACGAGAAATGCATTTATAGGACCGGATTACTTCAGCACCGATATGCGGATCACGCGCAGTATTCGCTGCGGCGAGCGCGTAGTATGGAACGTAACCGCGGAATCCTTCAACCTCTTCAATCGGACGAATAGTCGCGTACAGATCAGTGACGACGGCTTCTATAACTCAGCCGGCCAATTTGTGGCTTATTCGACTACAGTAAAGGGCAAAGTTTATCCCGGACAGTTCCTGGTGAACTCCAGCTTCCTGACGCCCACTAACGCCTATGCACCGAGGCAGGTGCAATTCTCGCTAAGGCTTAATTTCTGAGTGAGATATACTAAATGTAGCTACTTTGGTGCCCGAAATTTGGCCACTTTATGGCAGAAGTCTTAACTTGACTTCTATCGGTAACACAGAGATAAATGCTGTTGTCCATTTGGACGGGTTTGGGGGTGTTTCCTGTTTGGCGGAAGTTCGCATTCAAGAGGGTGAATCCTTAGAGAACGCCCTGAGGCGCTTCAAGCGCAAGGTCCAGCAAGAGGACATTATCAAGGAAGTGAAACGTCATTCCTTTTACCTCAAGCCGGGCGAGAAGAAGCGCGTAAAGGAAGCGCTGGCGCGTAAGCGCAGCCGCAAAAAGGCTCGTAAAGAGCAGGACTAATTTACAGTTGGGCCGCCGTTGCGATGGCGGCCCTTGCTTTTTCGTAGAGGATGGCAGTTCTTTCTTAGTCGCACCGCAGTAATACCAGTAGTGCCACGCATTTAGCGTGGTGGGCCGAACCCAAGGAAGATGTACCTGAGTGCCGGAATTTGCGACCGCCAGGTTGAACGTTCAGTCCGGTTTCTCCTGGTGATTGCAATTCACCCCCTCCGCGTGCTCGGTAGTCGCGGGCTGAAGGGAGCAACTCTCCATGGAATTCCAGGATAAGGTTCTGAAGT
>DATHQX010000209.1:0-21176 GCA_035482295.1 Verrucomicrobiia bacterium | reverse complement strand
TGCCCCACGGCCTTTGCAGCAGGCGACGAAGGCGGTCGCGATTGGTGTTCTTCAGAGCGAAGAAGACGAGCACGCTGAGGATGCCGTAGCCGAGGAAATGTCCGGTCTTGCGCAATATTTCGTTCAGCAGCTCGACAAATGCGGGATCGATGCGGGGCGCGACGGTTGAGATGACTTTGTAGAGCAGCCCGTCCGTGTTCCTGGAGGAGGCCATGTCGGTGGACTCCGTCAGAATCACGCACACCCATAGGACCACCGGCCACCAGTTGCGAACCAGGGCCCGGCCAGTGTGCTTGAGCGAAGCGGAGGCTTCGGGGCGCTCGCTTTGTGGGTTACGAGGCAAGCTACTCGGCGCGATAATTCGGGGCCTCGCGCGTGATCATCACGTCGTGCACGTGGCTCTCGCGCAGACCGGCGCCGCTGATGCGAACGAACTTTGCTTTGTCCTGCAGCTCCTTGATGCTGCCGCAGCCGACGTAGCCCATGCCGCTCTTCACGCCGCCGACCAGCTGATACACGATCATGCCGACGGTTCCGCGATAGGGCACACGGCCCTCGATGCCTTCCGGCACCAGCTTTGCCAGGCGGTTGTTGTCGCCACCGTTCTCGGACAGGACGGGCACGGACGAATCGTTCGAGTCGCCTTCCGTGCTCTGGAAGTAGCGCTCGCTGGAGCCTTGCGCCATGGCCGCGAGGGAACCCATGCCGCGATAGGTCTTGAACGAGCGGCCTTGATACAGAATGGTTTCGCCCGGGCTTTCTTCGGTTCCGGCCAGCAGCGAGCCAATCATGACGCAATCGGCGCCGGCGGCGATGGCCTTGGTGACGTCGCCGGAATACTTGATGCCGCCGTCGGCGATGATGGAGATGCCGCTGCCGCGAACCGCACGCGAAGCTTCGGCGATCGCCGTGATCTGCGGCACGCCCGCGCCGGTGACAACGCGTGTGGTACAGATCGAGCCGGGTCCAATGCCAACCTTGATACCGTCAGCTCCGGCCTTCGCCAGTTCGCAGGCGCCATCGAAGGTTGCGATGTTGCCGGCAAGCAGATCGACTTCCGGCAGCGCAGCCTTGATTTTCTGGATGGCGTCGAGCACGCGCGTCGAATGCCCGTGCGCGCTGTCGATGGCGAGCACGTCAACTTTGGCTTTCACCAGTTCTTGCGCGCGTTCGAGGAAATCACCAGTTGCGCCAATAGCGGCGCCGACACGCAGACGACCGTGATCGTCCTTGGCCGCCGTCGGATACTTCAGGCGCTTCTGGATGTCCTTGACGGTGATCAGGCCCTTGAGGTTGTAGTGATCGTCAACCACGAGCAGCTTCTCGATGCGATGCTCGTGCAAGATCTTCTCGGCTTCGGTCAGCGTGGTGCCGACGGCAACCGTGATGAGGTTCTCGCGAGTCATCACTTCGCTGATGGGAACGTCAGTGCGGGTTTCGAAGCGGAGATCGCGGTTGGTCAGGATGCCGACCAGCTTCTTGTTCTTGGTAATCGGCACGCCGGAGATGCGGTAGTGACGCATCAATTCCAGCGCCTCGGAGATCTTCTGGTCGGGCGACATGGTAATCGGATCGACGATCATGCCGCTCTCCGAGCGCTTTACCTTATCGACCTCACTGGCCTGCTGCTCGATGGTCAGGTTGCGATGGATGACGCCAAGCCCACCCTGCTGGGCCATGGCGATGGCCATACGTGATTCGGTCACGGTGTCCATGGCCGCGCTGATCAGGGGTACGCGGAGTTCAATATTGCGGGTCAGGCGGGTTGTGGTGTCGGCCGAGGCCGGAACAATGTCGGACTTGGCGGGCAACAACAACACGTCATCGAAGGTCAGCGCCTCAGGTACTGGGAAATGAATCATGATAAGTAATCCGTGGAGGGATAAGCGTTTATTGTAGGGTTGCGGTGACGGTTAAGGCAAACGTGAGCGGGATCGGCCGCAAGTTGAGGGCTGCGGCATGGAATCGACACGATCCGATACCGGATTACCGCGCTTCTCCGGGACCTTGTGCGGGGCGCTGCGACCGAGCTAAGTCATAGAGTACAAAGGCCGCTTCTTCCTTGAGTTTTCACCCCCTTCGGCGTATATTTGCTTAGGTACTGTTGTGTTTTGAGGTTCCTGTCACCGGCTCCCGGCGTGGCAGCGAATTCGTAGAGATTGATTCGGCGAAGCACACCGGTGGGCGAAAGCCCACTTCTTATTTCCACCCGTTAATCCGCTGGAGTACGGCGAGTCCAGGTGGTAACAGGAGCCTGACGGGCGCTCTGTGCTTAGCCACCCCGCCAAGCGCAAAGGCGGCGCTCGTCGGGGGCCCCGGTACGCTGGGAGGGGCTAAAGCGGTGCACAGATTTTGCAGCACCGGCGTTACGGGAGACGATGGCAGCTGGGATCGACAAGATTCGCGAGATCGCCGAGCGGGTCGCTCAATCGAGCGGACTGGAGCTGGTGGATCTGGAGTTGCTGGGCGGCGGCAAGGCTCGCATGTTGCGAATCTACCTCGATAAGCCGGGCGGCGTGACCCATGAGGACTGCGCGAATTTCAGCCGCGAGGCAGGCACGATTTTCGACGTCGAAGACGCGGTTCCGGGAGGTGAGTACACCTTGGAAGTTTCGTCGCCGGGTCTGGATCGCAAGCTGAGCAAGGCGGAAGACTTTCAGCGCTTCGTCGGTAGTCTGGTAAAACTGACGACCCGCGATCCGGTGAATGGGAATCGGCACTTCGAAGGACGCCTGAAGTCGTTCGCCGATGGCCGGCTGAACCTGGATCTGACGCCGCGCAAGAAGTCAAAGAAGCACGAGGAAGTTTCGCCGGGGACGGAAGTCGAGATCGCCTTGAGCAACGTTGAGAAGGCGAACCTGGTGCCGGAGTTTTAGGTTGGTTTTGACGCGGCACTGGCAGCGGTAAGGGAAAGCAGATCCCTCCTCGGCCTGAAGCCCTCGTCGTGATGACAATTTTGTTTAATGGCGGCGTATCGGTAGCCGCGACGTCTTTTTCCGAATCAGCAAGGGTGGCAAGGAATTTATGGCAAGTGAACTGTACAACGTAATCGACGCTCTCAGCCGGGAGAAAGGTATCGACCCGCAGATTGTGGTCAGCGCGGTCGAGGATGCCATCGTCGTCGCCACCCGAAAGTACTACAAAACCCAGGAGAATCTGCGCGCGGAACTCGACAAGGAGAGCGGCCAGATTCGGGCTTACGCGGTGCGAACGATCGTCGAGAACTCGGACCTGATCGAAGATCCGCTCTCGCAGATCACGCTGGATGAAGCCAAGCGCATCGATCCCGCTGCGGAAATCGGTGGGGAGCTTCGCACCTACAAGGCTACCGATGTTCTGGGCCGCATTGCGGCGCAACTGGCCAAGCAGGTCATCTTTCAGAAAGTGCGCGAGGCCGAGCGCGACACGGTTTACAACGAGTACATCGGACGCGTGGGCGAGATCATTAACGCCACCATCAAACGCAACGAAGGCCAGGACGTCATCGTCGATTTGGGCAAGGCCGAAGGCCGCATGCCGAAGAAGGAGCAGTCGCGGCTGGAGTCATTTGCTCCCGGTGAGCGCGTGCGCTGCGTTATCTCCCGCGTGGAGAAAGCTTCCAAGGGCCCGCAGGTTGTGGTTTCACGGGCGGCGCCGGAGCTGGTCACGCACCTGTTTCAGACGGAAGTACCTGAGATCTACGACAACACGGTTGTCATTCGCGCCATCGCGCGCGAAGCCGGCGAGCGCACCAAGATCGCGGTCATGTCGAAGGACAAGGACGTCGATCCCGTTGGCGCTTGCGTCGGGATGAAGGGCATGCGCGTGCAGTCGATCATCCGCGAACTGCGCGGCGAAAAGATCGACATCATCGAATACCACGAGGATCCGGTCACCTTCGCCGAGAAGGCGTTGCAGCCGGCGAAAGTCAGCCGCGTGACCGTGCTTGAGGGTCAGGAGAAGCACCTCGAGGTGATTGTCGACGACAGTCAACTGTCGCTGGCTATCGGCAAGAAGGGCCAGAACGTCCGCCTGGCAGCTAAGCTGCTGGGTTGGAAGATCGACATCAAGAGCGAAGAAGAGAAGCGTCAGGAAGTCGAAGAGCAGATGCGCGGGGTGTTGAATCAGCAATCTACTCCGCTGGAGACGGTACCCGATTTGGAGCCCGGCATCATCGAGAAGCTGGTAGCTGCGGGCATCACCACGGTCGAGTCCGTCGCCGACATGACGCCCGAGCAGTTGGAAGAAGTTCCCGGCATCGGGCCGAAGACAGTCGAGAAGATCAGTATCGCGGTCAACAACTACTTCGCCAGCCTGGACGCGGCCGCAGACGGGCTGCCGGATGCCGGCGAGGCGGTTGGTGAGGACGTTTCCGCCGAGGAAGAGGCGCGCGAACTGGAAGCGACCGAAGGCGGAGAGAGCGTCGAATCCGAGGAAGCAGCCGGAGAGGCTCCGGAGGAAGTGGCCGCCGCGGAGCGCGACGATGCCGAAACCGACGTAGAGCAGCTTGCTGGGGATACCGACGTAGAACCTGGCGACGAAGGTGGACAGGCAGGCGACGAAGAAGGCCTGTCGGACGAGCCCGAATCGTCTTCGGAGAGCGTGGAAGAACTGGCCGATGAAGGCCAGGCGTTCGAAGCCGAGGTCATCGACGGCGTGGAGAACGCGCCGTTGGCCGATGAAGGCGAGCGCATCATCCGTGAGCGTATCGAGACGCCAAACGAGAATGTGTCGGACGAAGAAGAGCCGGGCGAGCAGCGCTAGAGCAGTGGCCAGTGACTAGTGGTCAGTGGCTAGTTTGGTTGGGAGACTACGTCGAAGAGTTTGTCTCCGGAACAAGATTGAAGGAAGCAATGCCGCTGCAGAGCGGTGGAATTTAACTGACCACTGGCCACTAGCCACTGGCAACTGACCGTGAGGATTGCTATGAAGGCGTAACCCAGACGGGACATAACGGAGGAAACGGGGCGTAATGCAGCACAAGATTCGAATTAATGACCTGGCCAGAGAACTCGAGGTAAAGAGTAAAGAAATCCTCGACGTTCTGCCCAAGGTCGGTATCACCGAAAAGAAAACGCACTCCAGTTCCATCGAGCATGATGAAGCGGAGCGCGTGAAGAAGTTTTTTGCAGAGCAGCAACCCGGTTCCAGCCGTGGTTCCCGTGCCTCTGCAGCTACGTCCGACGAGTTCAAGCCCAAGATCGACCTGTCGCACATCTCCAAGCCTGGCGATGTGCTGAAGGCGATCACGCAGCGGGCGGCTCAGCCGGCTGCCCCTCCGCATGCGGCAACGCCTCCGCCGCCAACTCCGTCCCGTCCGACGATTGCGCCTCCGAAGCCTGCGCCTGCGGTTGCTGCCAGTACGCAACCTGCTGCTGCGGTCGAGCCGCCGAAACCGGCGCCGCGCTTTATCACGCCGCAGTCGGTAGCTCGTCCGCCGTCCGCAGTGGTCATTCCGCCCAAGCCGCCTGCACCTCCGGTAAAGCCCGCAACCGAAGCGGCCAAGCCCGTTGAGGCGTTGGTCGACGAGCAGGCGCCGGTAACTAAACCCGTAGAGACAACGGTTTCGATGCCCGAAGTTGCGGCAACCGAGACGTCCGCCACCTTGGAGGCAGGAACGACTACCCCAGCTACCCCGGCGCCCGCAGCGCCAACATTTCATGGAGTATCCCCTGCGCGCCCCAGCGCTCCGGCTCAAGGCGGCGAAACGCGTCCGGCGACTCCGCCTGCACGCACTGCACAGCCTGCGCAGCCGGCAGCGAGCACACCGCCTGCGGCTCCTCCGCGACGGCTGATCGTGCCGCAGACCGGCCCGCGTCCGGTGTATACGGCGCCAGTGCGTCCGGCCCCGACTGCGCCTCCGCGTCAGGTCATGCCGGAACGCGGCAAGCCGATCTTCCAGCGACCGCAACGTCCGGGTGGGCCGCCCATGACTGGCGCTCCCGGCACTCGTCCGCCTATGCGGCCGGGCGAGCGTCGTGGTCCACATCCTACGAGGTCTGGTCCTCCGGGAATGCGTCCTGGATTTGCAGCGGGGGCTCCGGGCATGGCTCCGCCGCCGCCGACTGGCCAGCGTCCTATGGGGCGTCCGGCTCGTCCGGGTCAGCGGTACGTTCCCCGTGGCGTGAAGGAAGGCCCGATGAAGGGCTTTACTCCGCCGCCGCGTCTTTCGCTCTCGAGCGAGCCGCTGCCGATCACGCGGAGCATCACCATTCCGGAAGGTATCAGCGTGAAGGACCTGGCTGAGAAGCTGGAGATTCGCGCGAAAGATTTGATCGCACGTCTGCTGGCGCGTGGCGTCTTTGCTACGGTCAATCAGACGCTCGACTCCGACCTGGCCAGCAATATGGCTCGTCACTTCGGAGCTGAGACCTCAGTCATCACTTTCGAAGAGCAGTTGGCCAAGGACGAAGGTCCGGCCGAGCGTACTGGTGAAGACGGAGCGCAGGCGGTGACCCGTCCTCCGGTAGTCACCATCATGGGCCACGTCGATCACGGCAAAACCAGCTTGCTCGACGCCATTCGCTCTACCAACGTCGCGGAAGGTGAAGCTGGCGGTATCACGCAGCACATCGGCGCGTACAAGGTGGCCATCACCGACACCAATTCGCCGGCGTACGGCCGCGAGATCGTCTTCCTCGATACCCCAGGTCACGAAGCCTTTACCCGCATGCGTGCCCGCGGATCGAAGGTCACCGACATCGTCGTGCTGGTGGTCGCTGCGGATGATGGCGTGATGCCGCAGACGCTGGAAGCTATCGATCACGCCAAGGCGGCGAATGTGCCGATCATTGTCGCGGTCAACAAGATCGACAAGCCCGACGCCATGCCCGAGCGCGTCAAGAAGCAACTGGCCGATCGCGGCCTAATGCCCGAAGACTGGGGTGGCAGCACCGTGTTCGTCGATGTTTCGGCGAAGCAGAAGACTAACCTCAACCTGCTGATGGAAATGATTTGCCTGGTCGCCGACCTTGGCGACCTGAAAGCTGTACCCGAACGGCTGGCGAGCGGCACTGTGCTGGAAGCCAAGCTCGATCGCGGTCGTGGTCCGGTGGCAACGGTGCTGGTTCAGAACGGCACGCTGCACAACAGCGACAACTTTGTCGTCGGCAACGTCTTCGGCAAGGTGCGCGCCATGTTCAACGATCGCGGCGTCGCCCTGGAAGCCGCGGGGCCGTCCACTCCGGTCGAGATTCTCGGACTGGAAGGACTGCCGCAGGCCGGCGATCAGCTGGTCGCCGTAGCCGATCGCGAGAAGGCGCGTGGTATCTCGGAATACCGCGAAGCCAAAGCGCGTGAAGCACAGCTGGCGAAGAGCTCGCGTGTCTCGCTCGAAGGCCTGGCCGAGCAGCTCAAGACCGCCGGACAGAAGGAACTGTTCATCATCCTCAAGGGCGATGTGCAGGGCTCGGTCGAAGTGCTGGGCGATGTACTGACCAAGTTGTCGAACGATCGCGTGAAGATCAACGTGATGCGTGCCAGCGTAGGCGCGATCACCGAGAGCGACGTGCTGCTGGCTTCGGCGTCGAATGCCATCATCATCGGCTTCAACGTGCGTCCGGAGCGCAAGGCGCAGGAACTGGCTGAGCAGGAAAAGGTCGACATCCGCCTGCACTCGATCATTTACGAGGTGCAGGACGAGATCAAGAAGGCCATGACCGGCTTGCTGGAACCGATCATCAAGGAAACCTATCTGGGACGCGCCGAGGTTCGCGATACCTTCCGCGTGCCGAAGATCGGCACTATCGCCGGATGCTACGTGATCGATGGTGTGGTGAAACGCGATGCCGAGGTTCGGCTGCTGCGCGACAACGTGGTGGTCTTCAAGGGCAAGGTCGGCTCGGTGCGGCGCTTCAAGGAAGACGTCAGCGAAGTGCGCACCGGCATGGAATGCGGTATCTCGATTACGAACTACGGCGACATCAAGGTCGGCGACGTGATCGAGGTATTCGTGACCGAGCGCGTCGCGGCCGAAGCGTTCGTGTAAAACAGTTGTCAGTGGCCGGTTGTCAGTTGGGCAACTGGAAGCGGAGTTTTTGATTGGTGGAGCACGCCTTCAGGCGTGCAGATCACTGAACATCTATAGAAGTGGCTTTAGCGCCTGAGGTACGCGGTCGTCACCTCAGCGGCTGAAGCCAGGTCGAGAAGAGGAACTGCACCGCCAAAGCGGTGCTCCACCCTTAAATCGAATCATCATTGTCCCGGAACTGAATCCTCGCCCCCGAGGAGCCGGTATCCGGGACGTTGTGCAGCAGAGAGAATCATGATCGCGTATCTCACGCTCGAGATTCGCATCGAGGGCGCCCATTCGCTGAAAGACAAGCGTCAGGTGGTGCGCAGCGTTAAGGACGGCCTGCGCAATCATTTCAACGTGGCCGTGGCAGAACTTGACGCGAGCGAAGCCTGGCAGCGGGCAACAATCGGTGTAGTCAGCATCTCCGATTCGCGCGACTATCTCGAAGGGCTGATGCGGAACGTCGAGCGGCATGCCGTGCGAACGGCCAATAACGCCGGCGGCGAGGTCACGGATTCGTTTCTGGACTTTTTGTCGGAAGCGGAGTTCGGCGGTCATCTAACCGGGGAACCGTGATGGTTATCACCGCTAGTTTGACAGACTGGCGTATGCTCTAACGTTCCCCTTGTCGATTTCGGCAGTTTAGGAGCTATGGAAAATCGGGGACAGAAATATCATCGCGGGCGCATGGAAGAGGCGTTGCGCGAGGAAATCGCCGCTCTCGTAGAGGGAGAACTGGGCGACCCGCGAATCGGCCTGGTCAGCGTGACCGAGGTACATATGGCCGACAGCAGGAATGCGCGCGTCTTCGTCGCGGCAGCAGGTGACGAGGACGAGGCAAAACAGAGCCTGGAAGGACTGAATGCCGCGCGCGGCTACATCCGCCATGAGTTGACCCGGCGGCTGGGTGTGCGCCAGGCACCGGACATATTTTTTGTGCTGGACCGTTCCGATCAATATGGCGGACGGATTGAAGAGTTGTTGCAGCGGATAGAGAAGAGGAAAAAGCGCAGTTAGCGACTAGTCTTCGGCGCTTGATCCTCAAGCAGGTTCATTAGGAAGCGTGCCACCTTTAGTCGTACCGGTAGTAACGGAGCAAAAGATTTTGCTAATTGCTAGTTGCTAATAAACATGCTGGACGAAGTACTCAATCAAATCGGTAGACGACAGTCGTTCATTCTGACGTCGCATGCGCGGCCGGACGGCGATGCTGTGGGCTCGGCGCTGGCGTGTGCGCAGATCCTGCGCAGCATGGGCAAGCAGGCCAGCGTCGTGCTGAGCGACGGTGTGCCCGGCGTCTATGGCCCTCTGCCGTTCGCCGATACAGTACTCCGCTACACCGAACAGGCTCCTGAGGCCGATGCTGCCATTATTCTGGAATGCGACAGCGTACAACGCACGCGTTTGGCAGGTCTCGAGCGGCATTACCTCATCAACATCGATCACCACGCCACGGCTCGTCCCTTTGGCGACGTGAATTGGATCGATCCTGACGCCTGCGCGACAGCGGAGATGATCTTCCGCCTGGCGCGCGAAGCGGGCGTAAAGATCTCGCCGGAAGTGGCGACCTGCCTCTACACGGCCGTCCTGACCGACACTGGTTCATTCTGCTTTCGCGGCACGACCGAGCGCACATTTGCCTTGGCGCAGGAACTGGTACGCTGCGGCGCTGATCCGGTGCGCATCGCACACAACGTTTACTTCTCCACCCAGCTTTCGAAGATGCGCCTGCTGGGTGCGGCGTTGAATGGCTTGCAGCGCGAGGGTTCACTGGCCTGGATGCACGTCGATCGTGGCGCCATGGAACGCTGTCAGGCCAGCGACGAAGATTGCGAAGGCCTGGTCAACTACGCGCTCGCCATTCAGGGCATCGAGGTCGCACTGTTCTTCCGTGAACAGGCAGATGGCCGCTTCCGGGTCAGCCTGCGCAGCAAAGGCCATGTGGACGTGGCAGCGGTCGCCGAAGGTCTGGGCGGCGGCGGACACACCTGTGCCAGCGGCTGCGCCGTCGACGGACCTCTATCCGCAGCCGTCGAAGAACTGGTGGCGCAACTCCGCACGCGCGGTTACGACGCCAACGTTCAATGAGCTCGTCCTCTGTCCTTGTGTAACAATAGAAAAGTTTGAGACCTAGACCAACACCCACTCCCAACATGGCCGATCGCACCCGCCGCTCCACTGATGCGCTGGCGCTGATTGCCTTCTGCGGCTTTCTCTTCGTTCTTGGATTGCAGATCGTCGGATTGCTCGGCGCGGATGAGCCTCGCTATGCGCAGGTCGCACGCGAGATGCTGGCGCGCCACGATTGGGTGACGCCCGTCCTTTATGGCCATCCGTGGCTGGAAAAGCCGCCGCTGTACTACTGGGGCGCCATGCTGGCCTACAAGGGTGCGGGCGGCGTGAGCGATACCGCGGCCCGTCTGCCTACCGCAGTCTTAACTTCCCTGCTCATCATCTTCATCTACGGATGGGCGCGCCGGTTTCGTCCCGGGATGCAACTCGACGCCGCGCTGATCACGGCTTCGGCCGCCATCGTTGTCGGCTTCGGACGTAGCGCTTCCACCGACATGCCGCTGACCGTGATGTTCACCATCGCGATGTTGTTGTGGTACGGGTGGTATGCGAGTCAGAAGCGCGCTCCGCTGCTGGCGTTTTATGTTTTCCTGGCGCTGGCGACGCTGGCGAAGGGACCGGTCGCCATTTTTCTGGCGGCCGTGATCATTCTGTTGTTCGCAGCCCTGCGCCGCGACGGACGTCTGTTGCTGCGGACGTTATCGCCCATCGGCATTGCGCTCTATCTGGCAGTAGCCGCGCCGTGGTTTATCGCGGTGCAGCACGCCAACCCCGAATTTTTCCGGACGTTCTTCCTGCAGCACAATCTGGAGCGCTTTGGCAGCAATCTGTATCACCATCCGCAACCCTTCTGGTTTTATGTCCCAGTCACTCTGCTGGCGCTGGTGCCGTGGACGGTCTTTGTCGTTGCTGCAGTGGTCGACGCCATCCGTGACTGGCGGTTCTCGACGGAGCAGCCCGCGGGCCAGGAAGACCTTCGCACCTATCTGGCGATCTGGTTTCTTGTGCCGGTCATTTTCTTCTCTCTCTCACATTCCAAGCTGCCCGGCTACATTCTGCCAGCCATTCCCGCAGGAACGATTCTGCTGGCCGATTTCATTTGGCGGCGCGAGCAAAAACAACTCAAGCCATCCATGTGGATGATCGCTCTCCACGCGCTGCTGTCGGCGGCGCTGTTGATTGCGTCGTTCGTTGTCTCCTTCAAGTTGCTGAAGCTGGCGCTGCCGCGCACGGTCATCATCGTTGCGGCTTCGCTGGCGATTATCACCATCGTGATGTACGTGATCACGCTGCACAGCCAGGGCTATCGGGTGCTGCGCTTCACGACGCTGGTACCGGTGGTCATCGCGTTTTCGCTGCTGCTGCGAGGCACCGCGCCGATGATCAATTACCTGCTTTCGGAGAGACCGGTAGCGGTATCGCTCTCACAGACTGAAATCGGGCGTCTCCCCGATATTGCGGTGTACGATGTACCGCCTGGAGTCGAATATGGGCTGGCATTCTATCGCAATCATCCGGTGATGAACTACGAACGCAACGAAATCCCGCCCGGCGATCACATCGTGATTGCCGCCCAAGGCAGCCAGAAGGAATTGCAATATCGCCTGCCGGGCCGCAAGGTTGTTCTGTTTGGGGGCTTCACTTTACAACATCTGGATTTTTATTTAATTGCGGGCAAGCCTGTCGCAGAACAGCGCCCCTAAGATGAATCGATGTAATCATTTATTCGCCATTTAAACGCTTGACGCGAGCTGCCGGTTTATGGAAAATCGAGCAACTTGCTAGTTAATCAGTTGCTGAACTGAAAGACTTTGAGCCAGCTCCTTCTATTGTCCGATTCGGATATGCCACTTTTTTGCTTCGACTGTTCTGCCAGGTTTTGCCAGGTTTGCTCGCGCCCGCGCTCGCTTCTGCTTCTGCGCCCTTTCCCGGGGTTGAATGCTGCGTAGTCTGCTAATCACAGCTTCGCGCATTTGTCTGTGATGTGACCGTTACTAAAGTTCAATAGGCAGTCTGCCCCTTCGTAACTATCCGTGCGTGTGCTCGCGGCCTAGGCTGAGAGTAGGCGCAAACATAGACATTGGCTCGCCCGGTTGTGCGCCCAGGCGAGGTGAGGAGACTACATCCATCATGTCTGGCCGGAAAGGACGCAGTAATGTTCCCCAATTCCAATTATCCAGCGACAGGTCGTCGCATTCGGCTGGTAAGAACGGCCGCGGCTTCGACGCTCCTGATGTTGCTGGTTTTACTTTCGACTCAGTTATCGCAGGCACAGAGCTATACAGTGATCCATAACTTCGCCGGACAGGACGGAGCCTATCCCTTCACCGGCCTCACCATCGATTCCACCGGCCGTCTGTACGGCACCACCTTCGCAGGCGGCAACAACCGTTACGGGACCGTGTTTTCGCTGGCCGGCTCTACCTTGACCACTCTTTACAATTTCGCGGACGGCACCGACGGCGCCGGTCCAATTGCGCGCGTGACGTTCGGGCCGGACGGGGCGTTGTATGGCTCGACCTCGGCTGGAGGCGCCGGCACATGTCTGGCCGCGAACGGATATCGAGGCTGCGGAACCGTCTATAAACTTTCTCCACCACGTGGCCCGCAGCCCGGTCTACCCGCCTGGAACGCCACCATCCTATTTCGCTTCAACGAAACAAATGGCGCTTATCCCCAAGGCCAACTCACCTTTGACAGCTCCGGGAACATTCTGGGCACAGCGGTCAACGGCGGCAGCTGGGGCTGGGGACTAATCTACGAGTTGTCGCCATCAAACGGCGGATGGTCGCAGAACATCCTCTATCAGGCGCGCAACGACGGCGACGGACAATACCCGTGGGGCGGCATCACTCTGGATCGCTCTGGAAATCTATACGGCGTCTTCACTGGTGGTGGACCTAGCGGATGGGGCGCAGTGTACAAGCTGGAACGCTCCGGCTCGGGCTGGGAGGAGTCGACGCTGCACGGCTTCTCGTTCCATGGAGACGATGGCGCCGCCCCGCAGAGCGGGCTCGTCATGGACAACTCAGGGAACCTATACGGCGCTACCGTGCACATGTCGAACGGCGGTGGAACCGCGTATGAGTTGAACCCCTCCGGCGGAGGTTGGAATTACGACTTCGTTTACGGCTTCTCCGGCGGGATCGACCTTGGGCCGTACGACAACCTGGTCATGGACGCAGCCGGCAATCTGTATGGCACGACCTTTGCCGACGGCCGATATGGCTACGGCAATGTCTTCAAACTGACACGCACCAGCGGCGGCTGGAGCTATCAATCGCTGCACGACTTTACTGGCGGTAGTGACGGCGGAAGTCCGATGTGTCAGCTGGTGTTCGATGCCAGCGGAAACATCTACGGGACCGCTTCCGCCGGCGGTCAGTATCATTACGGGGTTATCTTCAAGATAACGCCTTAGTGAAGTGGCCCATCCGGCCTGGTTTTGCTGGATGGGCCAAGTTCTTTTCACAGCCGTATCCGTACCGCGGTTTGCGATTGCGGAGAACTATCGGCCGTCATTCGGACGCGGTGATCCGTGCGCTTCTGGTGCTCGAGGAGCTGCAGGCTCGCTTGCACGCGTAGCCGGTTGAGCCGGCATAGGTCGCGCCTCCGGAGCGGACCGCGGCTGCTCAGCCGCACGTGGAGGCTCGGCGGTGCGCGGTGCTTCCGCAGGTGCGTTGGCATGCGCTGCCGGCGTCGCGTGATAAGGCTCAGGCTGTGCGTGCGCTGTTGGCGGACGCGGGACCTCACGCGGTTCAGGCGTGTTGGCATGTGCGGACGGACGCGGAGCCTCACGCGGTTCAGGTGCGGTGGCGTGCGCCGACGGACGCGGAGCCTCACGTGGTTCAGGCGTGGTGGCGTGCGCCGACGGACGCGGAGCCTCACGCGGCTCTGGCGCCGTGGCGTGCGCTGACGGACGCGGAGCCTCACGCGGTTCAGGCGCCGTGGCATGCGCGGACGGACGCGGCACGTTGTGCTCCGGACGCGCTGCGTTTGCGCTTGGATTTGGACGCGCTTCTGTATTGCTGGGACGAGCTGCGTCTGCTCGCGGCTCGGTTGCACGCGTATTTACCGGAGCATTTCTCGCGGCCACCACTCCGGTACCGTGAAACGCCGCGGGCCGTGGCGTCGCCGCTACGGTCGGCCGGCCATGATTGACCGAGGCGAGAAGGTTGCGGTCCGCGCGCGCTGCCTGCTCATGCTGCATTTGCAGGTTAGTAGCTGCAATGTGACGCTGCTGCATCGCTGCCTCTTGCGCAGCCGTGGGACGCGCCCCGATTCCACCGTTGCCTCCGTTGTAGCTGACGCGCGTAACGTTGACGTTGTTCACTACCGTGCGGTTGTAAACGTGGACGTTGTTGATCGTCACGTTGTTGACCGAGCGGTTGTAATAGAACTGCCGGTTCTGCCAGTAGCCGCCGTAGTATCCCGAGCCGGGATAGCCGTAACCGTAATTAACGCCGCCATAGAAGCCTACTTGCGGCCCCCAATAGCCGGGGTGCCAGAGATACGCCGAATCTCCCCAGCCCCACCAGCCCGGTGTCCATAGGTAGCCGGGCTGGGGCGCGAGGACCCAGGTTCCGGGAACCCAGAAATACCCACCAGGACCATAAGCCCAATAGCCGGGAGTCCACATGTAGCCTGCGGCTGGGCACGGCGGCTGCGAATAGACAGGCAGCGGCGGCGGTGCGAAACCCACCGAGATGAATACCTCGGCGAACAGGCTCGCCGGCAAGAGAATTACTAGAACCGTGATGAACAATAATCGACTGCTACGTAAGGGACCCATGTTTCTCCTTCACTTCCTCTTGATCGTCCATCGCCCCAGCCAGTCGCGTGAGTTCAACAGAGTTGCTGACGATCGAATCGAAGTTCAAATTTTGATCTTTGAAAAACAAAGCTATATCGGTTAGTTGCGACTTCTTGCTCCGCGGTCTCTCGCGAAATTTTTTAAGACGCATTTCTTGCAGGCAACCCAACTGAGACTGCCAACGGCCCTCCACTAATTGGCGGGGAGGCCGTATTGGCAACAACTGTTGATTGCCTAGTCTGCCTTGGCGGCACTAGACTGACTCAGCGCCCTTTTTCTTGGACAACGAGCCTATGGCCGCCACCGTTTTCCGCCGGTCGCAGCAACTGACTACCGTGGAGATTCTCGACCTCAGACACTTCTCGTCCGGCGATCTGCGGCCGTTGCTCGACCAGGAGGTTGTGACCTGGGGCAGCACCCTCAGCTGGGACTACCGCAACTCGGCGGACATGATCTTGCGCTACGTCGATGCCAAGATTCTTCCGGGCTATGCGGCAGTGGAGCGCGGCAGCATCGTCGGCTATTCGTTCTTTGTTTATGAAGGCAGTAAGGGCGTGGTGGGAGATCTCTTCGTCTCACCGCGGCGAGTCGACACCCATCGCATCGAAGCGCAGATGGCCGAGCACGTCATCGAAACCCTACAGCAGTCTCCCGGAATCCATCGCGTCGAAGCGCAGCTGCTGATGCATCAGACGGGCGAGTTGACCTCGTGTTTCATAACTGCCGGCTTCCAGCGCTATCGCCGGCTGTTCCTATCGGTGGAGTTGCAGCACAGTCCGCTGGCTGCTTTGGGAACGGCGCGTGTCCCTGATGTCATACAAATCCGGCCATGGGCCGATCATGACTATCAACCGGCGGCTGGAGTGATCACGGCCGCATACCGGGGCCACATCGACTCGGAGATCAACGATCAATACCGCACGCACGCCGGCTCGGTACGATTCCTGAACAACATCGTGCGCTTTCCCGGATGCGGCGTCTTCGACACTCATTCTTCGTTTTCGGCAATTCATCGGCCCACCAATTCGCTGGTCGGATTGATTCTTTGTTCGCGCGTCAAGGACGATGTCGGACACGTCACTCAGGTATGTCTCCTGCCGGAGTATCGCCGTTACGGCATCGGCGAGGCGCTTGTTTCTTACACCATCAGCGCGCTGCGCAATCGCCGTTTCAACCTGCTCTCGCTGACGGTAACTGAGATGAACGACCGGGCGGTCGCACTGTACAAACGGCTCGGCTTCCGCGAGACCAGCATCTTCGACGCCTTCGTCTGGGAAGGCTGACCATCAGCGTCTTCAGTAACTAGCCTATCCGCGTTTACGCGCGCCGGCAGTCTTCTTCTTGGCGGGACGGCTGGCCTTCGTGCCTTTTGCCGGTGCGGTTTTCTTCACTTTCTGGCGTGGCGTTGCCGCCGGTTCGGCAGGCACGCCAGCTTCCCTATCCAGCAGCGCCTGCATGGGCGGAATTTTCTGCTTCAGCTTCAGCACTGGCTCGAACAGATCGCCGTGCTTCTTAGCGCGCTCCAATACCGCATCGGAATCGAACACCAGGAGATTCGGATCGCCCTTATTCAGACAGGCTTCTACCTCATCCCAACGAACTGGAGCGGAGGCCGTAGGGCGCTCCTTGGCGCGAAGCGAATACACGCAGACCGTGGTCTTGTGATCGTCGTTCTGGCTCCAGTCGACCAGTACTTTGCCGGTGCGAAGCGCCTTCTTCATGTCGGAAACCACAAGGTCAGGGTGTTGCCGTTCCAGCAGTCGCGCCAACTCGTGCGCGAACGGTTTGGTCTGATCGTAGGTGGCCGTGGTGTTGAGGGGCACATAAACCTGCAGGCCCTTGGAGCCGGAGGTCTTGGCGCAACATTGCAGTCCAAGCTTGCGGAAGATCTCGCGAACCCACAAGCCCACTTGGCAGCACTGCACTATGTTGGCCGGAGCGCCGGGATCAAGATCGAAGACGAGAAACGAAGGTTGCAGTACGTTCTTGCCGAGGGAAAGGCTGGTGTGCAGCTCCAGATCAGCGAGGTTGGCCGCCCATACCAGCGTCGACAAGTCTTCGATGAGGCAGTAGTCCATCCAGCGGTTGTTGCCTTCGCTCCACACGCGAGCCGTCTTCACCCAATCCGGGCGATGGCTGGGACAATTCTTCTCGTAGAAAAACATGCCGCCAACGCCGTTGGGATAGCGCTTCATGGTTAGCGGGCGTCCCCGAAGATGCGGCAGCAGAACCGGGGCGACGCGCACGTAATAGTCGACGACCTGCCCCTTCGTGAACCCCGCTTCGGGATACAACACCTTGTCGAGATTCGACAACTTCAGGTGTCTGCCTTCGATGTCGACTACGGTCTCTTTGGCCATCGGCTCCTCGCTTGCGCTTAGGAATGATGCAGCCTGTGGCTGCAAGTATGCAAGGCCACGAGCCTTCTGCCCATCGCCAAACACTGCTCTTTGCGTAAGATCGAGCCATCTTTTTATGGTCCGGCAACAACGCCAGGCCATCTCTCGTCATCCAACGTTCTGCCGTGGCCACTGAAAAAGAACTACCGGTCAGCACGTCCGTTCCGCCGGACTTTCCGCCGGAGCAGCGCGCACTTTTCTGCGAGGTGCTGCAAAATTTGAATGACGCTGGCGTGCCCTACGTTGTGTCAGGTGCGTTCGCCTTGCAGCAACACACCGGCATCTGGCGTAACACGAAAGATCTCGACCTGTTCCTAACCAGTGACGCGGTCCCAGAAGCGTTACGGCATCTACGGGAGCAGGGATTCGAAACGGAAGTGCGCGATCCTGTGTGGCTGGCCAAAGCGCATCGTGATGGTTATTTTGTCGACCTTATCACTGGGATGAGCAATGCCGTCATCACGGTCGATCAATCCTGGATCGACCGCAGCTCCCCGTGTGTGGTACTTGGAGTTCGAACGCGCGTCTTGGCCCCTGAAGAGCTGATCGCCTCGAAACTGTTCGTGAATTTTCGTGAACGTTTCGACGGCGCCGACGTCGTGCACATCGTCTACGGTACAAAGGGCTCGATTGACTGGAAGCGGCTCCTGCAACTGGTCGGCGAACACTGGGAATTACTGCTGTGGGAGCTTGTCCTGTTCCGCTACGTGTACCCGGCAAAACAGGACTACGTGCCGCGGTGGGTGTGGACCGAATTGTTGTCGCGTTTCCAGCGCCAACTTGATTCTGACGCTCCGGCGCTTCCATTCCGCGGAAGCCTCATCGACGAAAAGATGTTTTCTATCGATATGAAGGAATGGGGCATGGAGAACCTGCTGCAACAGCAACGGCGCCAGCGCGAATCCATCATCGAAGAGGGCGGCACCGAGATGCCGCAGATGCAGGCTGAAGAGCCATGAGAATCGCTGCGGTCGCCGATCTTCATTTCAGCCCGCAAGTTCACGACAAGGTCCGCGACTATCTCAATCGCGTGCGTGACGAGGCCGATGTCCTGGTGTTGGGGGGCGATCTAACGAACTTCGGCCGTCCCGAAGAGATGGATTCGCTGCTGAACGTCATGGTGCGGCTGCGGATTCCCACGATTTCTGTGATGGGCAATCACGACTATGAGAGCGGACATGCGGCGGAACTCATGAAGATGATGACCGACGCCGGAATCAAGGTTTTGGATGGCACCGCCTACGAACGTGATGGAATTGGGTTTGCGGGCACGAAGGGATTTCCCGGCGGCTTCGGACGAGGCGCCTTAACAGCGTTTGGTGAGCCGGAGGTCAAAGCCTTCGTGCAGGCCGCCATCGACGAGTCGCTGAAACTGGAGCGCGCGCTGTCGCAGCTACGAACGCAGAAGCGCGTCGTCGTTCTTCATTACGCTCCGATTGGAGACACCGTGAAGGGCGAGCCACTGGAGATTTATCCCTACCTGGGCAGCTCGCGTCTGGCGGAGGTCATCGACCGGCACGGTGCTGATCTGGTGTTGCATGGTCACGCCCACGCCGGGAGCCCCGATGGGAAGACCACGGCGGGGACGCCAGTTCATAATGTTGCGATGGCCATTAATCAGGCACGTAACGGCGGTGGAGTCTACCGAATCTTCGAAGTTTAATCCCCTTACAGCTTGTTCAGCCCATCCAGAGCTGCCACTTTGTAGGCCTCCGCCAATGTGGGATAGTTGAAAACTGTGTCACGGAAGTATTCAATCGTTCCACCTAATGCCAGCGCAGCCTGACCGATGTGAACGATCTCGGCCGCGCGTTCGCCGATGATATGCACTCCCAGAATCTTCAAGCTCGCGGGATCAAACAACAATTTAAGAAAACCTTGATCGTCCCCCAGCATCTGCCCCTTGGCCAGCTCCGCATAGCGAGCGATCCCCACTTCGTATGGAATCCTGCCGGCGGTTAGCTGCTCTTCGGTTGCTCCTACCATCGAGATCTCGGGAATCGTGTACACGCCATACGGAATCTGGTTCGGCGGAATGGTGCCGCTGACGCCGAAGATGTGACAACTGGCCAGTCTCCCTTGCTCCATCGAGGTGCTGGCCAGCGCCGGAAATCCAATCACATCGCCAGCCGCGTAAACGTTGGGGATCGACGTACGATAATTCTCGTCTACGATTATCTTGCCCCGGCCGTCGGGCACCAGACCGATGGCTTCCAAATTGAGCTGGTCGCTGTTCGCCTGGCGTCCCACTGCGTAGAGCAGCGCTCCGCCGTGGATGTTCTTGCCGCTCTCCAGTTTTGCAAAGACACGATCGCGGTCAGCGTCGAAGCCGACCTCAACCACTTTTTCGCCGAGACGAAACACGGTGCCGAGTTGACGCAGCTGGAAGCACAGGCTTTCGACAAGTTCGCGGTCAACGAAGTCCAACAGTGTGGGACGTTGATCGAGCAGCGTGATTTTCACTCCGAGCGCGGCAAACATCGACGCGTATTCCAAACCAATGATGCCGGCTCCTACGACGATCAGCTCGCGCGGGAGCTCTTCCAGCTCATGAACCTGATCGGAATCGAAGATACGCTTGCCATCAATGGGGATCTCGTCGCTGTGCGCCGGACGCGTGCCGCAGGCGATCACGAAATTCTCGCCCCGCAGCAGAGTGTAGCCTTCGTCGCTGGCAACCTCCATGCTGTGTGTGTCGAGAAACCGAGCGTTGCCTTCATACACGGTGACGCGGTTACGCCGCAGCTGTGCCTTGATAACCTCGATCTCGCGGGCCATGACAGCGTCGGAACGGAAGACCAGGTCCTCCATTGAAATAGTCTCTTTCAACGCGTAGCCGCGCCCGTAGAACGTGCGCTGACGCAGGCCGCTGAGATAGAGAATCGCTTCGCGGAAGGTCTTGCTGGGGATAGTGCCCGTGTGCACGCATACGCCACCGATGGTGCGCTTGCGTTCGATGACCGCGACCTTCTTGCGCATCTTGGCAGCGCAGATGGCTGCCTTCTGGCCGGCGGGCCCGCTGCCGACGACGATCAGGTCATAAACGTTGTTGTTGCTGGCTTGGGTGGCTGGCAAGTTTGTCTCCTCAGACGGCTCTTCGGCAGAAGTCGAGGCTACCATCATACAAAGGCGATCGGAATCAGGATTGCCGGTATAAGCGCGAATTCATCAGCTATTCACCTGCCCAGCCTGACCGAGGCTACATTGGCGCCGGCCAGCGGTCACAGTCTGAACCTGCGGCGGTGCGATATACTTTGTGGTTTGCCGAATCAGTTTTTCCGAGCAGTAGTAGCCAGCCTGCTCTAATCTGGAAGGAGTTCTCTCTATGTCATCCCCAGCCGTTTCCTCCGCCGTCGATTATGCCCGCGAGAATCAGAAGCGCTTCCTCGATGAGTTGAAAGACCTGCTGCGCATTCCCAGCGTGAGCACCACGGAAGAGCACAAAGACGATGTCCGCAAAGCCGCTGAGAAGGTCGCTGCTGAGCTCAAGCGCATCGGCTTCGAGAATGTAGAGGTCATCAAGACCAGCGGCCATCCTCTGGTTTATGCCGACTGGTTGCATGCTGCCGGCAAGCCTACCGCACTCTGCTATGCGCACTTCGACGTCCAGCCGGCGGAGCCGTGGGACGAATGGAAGTCGCCGCCGTTCATCGACAAGGATGCTTGCCCCATCAAGGGCGACCAGGCGCAGGCGCTGAAGGACTCCTGGAAGGAACCGGCCGAACGCAACGACAACATTTATGCGCGCGGCGCGGTCGATGACAAAGGCCAGCTGTGGATGCAGGTCAAGGCGTTCGAGTCGCTCTTCAAAGCCGGCGACGGCAAACTGCCGATCAACGTGCGCGTGATCTTCGAAGGCGAAGAAGAAGTGGGCGGCGAGAGCATCGAGGAGTACGTC
>DATHQX010000208.1:0-2960 GCA_035482295.1 Verrucomicrobiia bacterium | reverse complement strand
AAGACGGTGCCGGCCATGGGCGCAGCCTTTGTCGCGATGGGTGCGATTGCGCTACCCTTGCCGTGGTTCTGGGCGAACATCGCGCTTGGCCTGGCTTTCGGCCTGTTGCACATCGGTTTCGGAGTGGTCATTGCGAGGAAGCACGGTGGCTAGACACGCGGTCAATCCAGAAGAAAACTCTACGCCGCGCCGGCGACAGAGTCCGTCGCGCGAGCACAACAGCTCGCCGGCACTAAGCCTCGACCCCGTGATCCACGAGCGGGTGCGTCTGGGCATCATCAGCGCGTTGGCGGTCAACGAAACACTCAGCTTCAATGACCTGAAAGGCCTGCTGGAGATCACCGACGGCAACCTGAGCGTACACGCGCGCAAGCTGGAAGATGCCGGCTACGTACGCTGCACCAAGTCTTTCGTCGGGCGCCAGCCGCGAACCGAGTTCAAACTAACCTCGTCAGGGCGTCGCGCTCTGGAAACTTATCTGGAGCAGATGGAATCGGTGATCCGGACTGCACGGGACAAATAGCGGGCCGCGGGAAATATGCCGGCTGAACGGACCACAGCCTTCCTCGATGTTTCTGCCCTAACTCCGCCCAGAACGATACACTGTACTGCTCTTACCCGTGATCGGAATCCACCATGCTCTGGTTCGCAATCTTCTTTTTCCTCTCCGGTCTGTGCAGCCTGGTCTATGAACTCGTCTGGCTGCGCCTAGCTATGGCGCACTTCGGAGTCACAACCGCGCTGGTCTCCATCCTGCTTTCGGTGTTCATGGCTGGTTTAGGAGCTGGGTCCTGGCTGGCGGGTCGGTGGGTGCGGCGCTACGGAGACCGCATCGAGTTTCCACCGCTGCGCCTTTATGCGGTGTGCGAGCTGTTGATCGGTGTCTCGGCCCTGCTGGTTCCGCTGGAGCTGGCGTGGGGCGGCCGACTTCTGGAGGGGCTGGGCGGCCATGCCACGGTGTCGAGTGGCGCATTCTACCTGCTTTCGGGGGCATGGCTGGCACTGACGTTGATTCCATGGTGCGCGTGCATGGGCGCGACGATTCCGCTGGCGATGTTCGCGATCCAGAGCGCCAGGCACCGGCAATCGCAACGCTCCTTCAGCTTCCTCTATATCGCCAACGTGATGGGCGCGGTTGCCGGCGCTGCGCTGGCCCCCTCGTTGGTGGAACTCTACGGCTTCCACGGCACGCTGCAGCGCTGCGCGGTGCTGAATGGGTCGATCTTCGTGACTGCCGTCGCTGTGACCTTCGCCGCAAGCTGGCGCTCCGCCGAGCCCGCGCCTCAATCGGTGCAGACTTCGCCGATCGCCACTACCAACAGCAGGGCAATACTGTTGCTCTTGTTCACCACCGGCCTGGCGACGATGGCTGCTGAAGTGGTCTGGATCCGCCTGTTCACCTACTTCGTTGGGCCGTTTGTCTATTCATTCGCCGAGATTCTCGCAGCGTATCTGCTGGCAACGTTTATCGGTTCGCAGCTATATCGCTACTGGAGCCGCCGCGGTGGCCGCACGGAAAACCGCCTGCTCTGGATCTCGCTAGCGGCGTTTGGGCTGTTACCGCTGCTCACGGCTGATCCGCGGCTGGTGCTGCGCTCCGATCTCCGCATCTTCGCCGGAGTTTTTCCCTTCTCCGCTGTGATTGGATTCCTCACGCCGATGCTGGTTGATCGCTGGTCCGAGGGCGATCCGGATCGCGCCGGGCGTGCGTACGCCGTCAACGTGATCGGCTGTATTGTGGGGCCGCTGCTCGCGGGATTTATCCTGCTGCCGGTATTCGGGGAACGCGTATCGATGCTGCTGCTGGTCGTGCCCTGGATCGGCATGGCTTTGTTCGGATGGAGACGAAGCGAACGCGGCCTGCGACTGGCGGCTGCGGCCGCGCTCGTGATTGCGGCAGTCACGCTGTTCTTCTTCACCAAAGACTACGAAGAAGACTTCCCTGACAGCGTGATTCTGCGCGATCGCACAGCCACGGTTCTCGCTACCGGCGATGGCATGGACAAGATGCTGCTGGTCAACGGCGTCGGCATGACCAGCCTCACGCCAATTACGAAGATGATGGCGCACTTTACGCTTTCGCACCTGGCGCAGCCGCCGCGCAACGCCCTGATCATCTGCTTCGGCATGGGAACGACGTTTCGCTCGGCGATGTCGTGGGGCATACCGGTAACGGTGGTGGAGCTGGTGCCGAGCGTGCCGAAGGTGTTTCCGTACTACCATCCTGACAGCGCGGCACTGCTGACTTCGCCCCGCGGCCATGTTGTTATCGACGATGGGCGTCGTTTCCTGGACCGCTCGAATCAGAAGTTCGACGCCGTCATCATCGACCCGCCGCCGCCGTTGGAGGCCGCAGCCTCAAGCCTGCTGTATTCACGCGATTTCTATACGGTGGCCAAGCAGCACATGACGACAGGCGGCATTCTCCAGCAGTGGTTATATGACGGAGACGACGTCGACCGCGCCGCAGTTACACGCGCCCTCACCGAGGTGTTTCCATACGTGCGTGTGTATCAGTCGCTGGAGGGCGGGGCGAACTTTCACTTCCTGGCCAGTATGAGTCCCATCGCCGAGTTGACGGCGGAGCAACTTGTGGCTCGCACGCCGCAGAGCGCGCTCATCGACATGATGGAATGGGGGCCGGCGAAGACCCCTCAGGAGCAATATGGCCTGCTGGTCTCGCGCGAGCTTTCGCCGGAGAGGCTGATGGCTGGGGCGCCGCAGACGCCGGCATTGCAGGACGACCGGCCCATTAACGAGTACTACTGGTTGCGCGTCAAGCATCCTGAGCTGATGAAGATGCTTCAGTGAACGTCTACTCCGAACGCAGGACCTGGACGGGATCGACCTTGCTGGCTCGCAACGCCGGAATACACGTAGCGCCTAGTCCAGCCGTAATCAAAATAGCCAGCGTAGCAAGAGCGGCAATCGGGTCGGCCGGCGTGACTCCGAACAGAAGA
>DATHQX010000207.1:0-14140 GCA_035482295.1 Verrucomicrobiia bacterium | reverse complement strand
GTCGGCTGCCTGCAATTCTTTGGTCCGCTCGATCACCTTATCCGTGAACGCGAAGATCGATTTGGCATGTGGCGACTGGTCGCCTTCCAGCACGATAGGCTGGCCGCTGTCGCCGCCCTTGCGGATGTCGGGGTCGAGTTCGATCGAGCCGAGGAAGGGGATGCTGAACTGCTGCGCGGTGCGCAGGCCTCCGCCCTTGGAGAAGATATCGATCTCCTGATGGCAGTGCGGGCAGACGAAGTAGCTCATGTTCTCGACGATGCCGAGGATGTCGACCTTCACCTGCTTGAACATCTCGATGGCCTTGCGCGCGTCCTGCAACGACACGTCGCTGGGCGTGGTGACGATGACTGCGCCGGTAAGCGGCACGGTCTGCACCAGCGAGATGACGACGTCGCCCGTGCCCGGCGGGAGATCGACGACGAGATAGTCGAGCTCGCCCCACTCCACCTGCCCGAGGAACTGCTTGATTATGGAATGCAGCATCGGTCCGCGCCACACCAACGGCTTGTCGCCGGGGCTGAGGAAGCCGACCGAGATGACCCTCATCCCGTAGCGTTCAGGCGGCAGAATGCGGTTGTCGCCGACAACGCTGGGAGCCTCGCTGGAACCGAGCATCAGAGGGACGTTGGGGCCGTAGACATCGGCATCGAGCAATCCGACCTTGTTGCCCTTGCGGGCGAGCGCGATCGCCAGGTTGACGGCGAGTGTGGTTTTGCCGACGCCGCCCTTGCCTGATCCGACGGCGATAATGGCTTTGACTCCGGGAAGCGGTTGCGGCTCAGGAGCGGCCTGGCCCGGCATATGCGAATGAGAGCTCACAGTAAGTCTTCCTACTACGTCCAGTATCGTAAGCGCAAACCTCGATTATAACCGCGCCGCGCATACTTCCGTCTCAAACGGCACCGAGAGGCCATTGACAATCACTCCGGCGAGAGGAGAATGAGCTCAGCTCCCACGCTCCAGAAAAATCAGGTTGTACATTTAGCGCCGTGAACGCCACCACGGTGAACTGCGGCTGTTCGTTGCGTCCAGCCGCGAGTGGGGACTTTTCTCAGGGGAACAGTCAGCCCTTCGTCACTGAAGCGAACGTCGTTACCAGATAACTCACCCAACCGCTGCCTGCCACAGGGGCCCAGCGCGTAGCCGTCTTCACGGCATAAGCGCATTTCAGGCGGCGCCTGCTAATCCGGGTAGTCCCATCGGACTCGCTTGTCTCGGTGAACACAAGCGCAGTGCGGCGGGCACGCGTCGGCCTGTACGCGCGAAGCGCAACCGATACGTGTCTGACTATCGCTGAGGTGAACCTGTCGAAGCTTCGTCGCCGAGCGAGAGCCCTCGACCTACAAAGGAGGAACTCAACATGCCCGATACCCAGGGTGGGAAGTACAAAATCGAGATTCCGCTGGACGCCTCCGGCGTGCAGAACCTGAGCTCCGAGCGCGGAGTCAAGGTCGCCGTCTTCGACGGCAAGGGAAAAGCTCAGGAGCAAACCGTCCGCTTCGACAGCAAGGGAGCAGCCCGAGTCGCCTTCACTCTTGCGGAACGCCCGACGCGGTTGCGCGTTGTGGTCGGACCGGAGAACGCCACCGCCGAACAGTTGAAGGGATTGCAGACGCTGTCCGCCGATGTATCGCTGCGTCAGTGGGCCGACAAGAGTCAGCTCGCGCTGAATCCCATCGTCATCACTAACTATTACTGGCTGTGGTGGTGGCGTTGGTGTCGCAGCTACAAGATTACCGGGCGCGTGGTGTGTCCCAACGGCGGCGTGGTGGCCGGCGCCCAGGTCTGTGCCTACGACGTGGATTCGTGGTGGTGGTGGTGGTCGAAGGAGTTGGTTGGCTGTGCGACGACCGACATCAACGGCACCTTTGAGATCGACTTCACGCGCTGTTGCGGATGGTGGCCGTGGTGGTGGTGGGAAGAGCGCGTATGGCTGCTGAATCCCGACCTGGTGAATCGCATCATCCCGGTGCTGCGCCAGAATCCGCTGCTGACCAGGATTCCGATTCCCGATCCAAGTCCGGACCCGCAGATCTTCCAGTCATTGCTGCGCGGTCCTGCCGGACAGCGTACCTTGAGTAAGCAGGTGCAGCCGAGCATGGCTCGCCGGGCCACCCGAAGCCTGTCGAACACCGCGTTCGACCCAACAACGCTGGACAGCCTGCGCAACGATTTGCTGAAGGTGTTGCCGCCGGCGCAAGAGTTCGAGCGCTTGCGTTTGTGGCCGTGGTGGCCGTGGTCGCCGTGGTGGGACTGCGACGCCGACATCGTTTTCACGGTGACCCAGAACTGCAATGGCAATCAGGTCATCGTCGACGAGAGCATCTGGGATGCGCATGACGATATCCCCACCGACTTCAACATCACCTTGACGGCAAACGAGAACGCCTGCTGCATACCCTCGCCCTGCGGAGACAATTGTCCCGATGGCGATTGCCTGCTGCCGACGGACGTCTGCGGAAACAACATTGGCTCCATCGGAGGCAATGAGGGAGCAGTCGCGGCTTCGCCGGTTGGCCTGTTGAATCCCGGCGAAGGGTTGTCGGCGAGTTACGGCGCCGATCGTCCATACTCCGGATCGATTCCGATCTACGGACAGTTCGGAGGACTGGCTAATGTCGACTACTACGAGCTGCTGGTCTACTACGCCGGCAATGGAACGCCGTCGTCCCCCGATCCGGTGGTGCCGCCCTCGCCGCTGCCCAGCCCGCCTATCCCATCGGCGTCGTACTCGCCGATGTCGGTGCCGGCGTTTGGCGGCTTCCAGCGGCAACACTTCGTGTTTCCGAACTGGCCGTACGTTCCGTTCCCGGTGCAGCCGCTCAGCGATGGAACAGTAAACCACAACGTCATCGAGACCCTCGCGCACTATGAAGCCAACAATGGTCCGCAGTGGTGGGACAGCGCGACCTTCTATCTGATGACGGTGGTCAATACGGTAAACAACCTGCCGAATGGGACGTACTACCTCCAGATTCGTGGATGGCAGCGACCCGGCACCACCGGCAACCTCACCAATCCGCAGATTCTGACCTTCTGCGGAACCGAAGGGCACGGTGACATTCCCAACTACTGGGTGTTCACCGTCGACAATCAGGTCACAACGCTCGGCCCGACGGACATCAACGGATTGCCATGTGGCGCCGGCACGGTGCATCTGTGCACCGGTCAGCCGGACAGCGCGATCCTCAACGCGCAAATCCTGCACGCCGACGGCACTGTCACTCCCATCGGAGCGTGCGGCAATGTCTGCATCGTGAGCAGCGATCAGCTCCAGCTGGACATCGCGGCTTACGATCCCGACGCCTATCTGGCGTACTACACGCTGCAGGTGGTCTACGGCGCAAGCCTGATGGTCGATCTGCTGGCGGTTGCTACCAGCCTGGCGCCGAGTCCAATCCCGGCACCCTGGGCTCCGGCGACGTCGCTGGTCGGTCCCGACTACGGCAGCGCGCTGGTGCAGGGCGCGAGCGCTCCGTGGTGGACGGGCGGCTCGATTCGCGTCACCGTTCCGGCTACGCTGGCCTTCCCCGAGACCTGCGCTTATGACGTGCAACTGTACGTTCACAAACGCACCATCGGCGGAGACGGGCAAGGCGGTTGCGACGGCAGCTTCTGGAACCAGTACAACCTGAGCGAACTGAGCTTTACCATCGTGAATCCCTGCCCAGGGAGTGCGGTGGGGTAAACCTCATGACCGCTGCGGAGCGATAATGCTCCGCAGCGCTTTTCAAGGGAAGTCGCGTGCGTTTCTACTGGCTGATTCTCGGCATCCTGGCGGTGTGGCGGGTTACGCATCTGCTCAACGCCGAGGACGGCCCGTGGGATTTGATGGTCCGCCTGCGGCGGCGGGCGGGGAACGGCTTCTGGGGCGAGCTGCTCGATTGCTTCTACTGCCTCAGCCTGTGGGTCTCCGCTCCGCTAGCCTACTTTGTGGGAGAAGGTTGGAAAGAACGTTTGCTGTTGTGGCCGGCGATGTCAGGCGGAGCAATCCTGCTGGAGAAGCTGACCACGCGGCCGCAGGAACCAGCACCGCCGCCGCCAATTTATTTCGAAGATCCTGAAGAGGAGAGCGATCATGTCTTGTTGCGGGAAGAAGAGAGAACAATTCAGCGCCGGACCAGCCCACCGCCCTCATAACGGCCACCCAGTCACTTATCCGCCGATTTCGCAACTACCGCTGCAGTCGCGTGTTTTCTTCGAGTATGTGGGTCGTACCGGGTTGACCGTGATCGGTCCAGCTACCGGCAAGCCGTATCGCTTCGAGCGATCCGGCGCCCGAGTTGAAATCGACTTGCGCGATCGCCCCGGACTTAGCGTCGTTCCGAATCTGCGGCAACTTGCGGCCACAGACTTTCGCACCGCCCGCTAAATTTTGGGCTCGTCGGAGCTGCTTGAGCTTTAACTTGCGTTTAACAATCGCGCTTGGTTAAGATTGAGCCCGATCCGGCGTCAGCAACGTTGGTGTGACCACGGAGCCCTCGACGCAGCGAATGCCAATTGATTCGACGATCCCAAAGGCCCCCGCGACCAAAGAGATGATCTCCACTTTGGGCCTGCCCCTACCCACCTTCGTTCCGCGTCGTTTTCAACACAGAAATGTGAGCAGCTGGTCAGGGCATCTGGCCTTCGCCAGCGATCTGATTCGCGCTACCGAGCCGGAGATTATTGTGGAGTTGGGGACGCACTGGGGCGAAGCCTACTTCACCTTCTGCCAGACGGTGCAGGACTACGGCCTGGGCTCGCTTTGTTACGCCGTCGATCATTGGATGGGCGACGAACACGCCGGCCGTTACGGCGAAGAGGTCTACGAGGACGTTCGCCAGTACAACGAGCGCTATTACCGGCAGTTCTCGTATCTGCTGCGGATGTCGTTCGACGAGGCGCTCTCGCAGTTCAGCGACCACACCATCGGCCTGCTGCACGTCGACGGCTTCCACACTTATGAAGCTGCTAGGCACGATTTCCTCACCTGGCTGCCCAAGGTGAAGCCCGGCGGCATCATCATGCTGCACGATATTTCGCCGAAGCATGAAGACTTCGGGGTGTGGCAGCTGTGGGACGAAATCAAGGCCGAGTATCCGGAGACATTTGAGTTTCATCACGGCTGGGGACTGGGCGTGATGCGCAAGCCGGGTGAAGGGAAGGGCGCGCCGCTTACCGATTATCTCTTTCACAGCACGCCGGCCGTCCAGGAAGAGGTTCGGCGGCGCTATGTGATCTATTCCTCGCATCTGGAAAATCTGCTGGCGCAGACGGCCCAGCCTGCGGCGCCCGCACCCAGCAGACCTCCTGAGGAAATACGGGTGCAGGTGTTTCCCTTCGGCGCGACGGGATTCTCGGAAGAGACCGCGCTACTGAAGAAGATGAAGCCGGGCACCTGGAGCACCCTGGTTTTCGAGCTTCCTGACGGCATCGGGCAGGGCCTTCTGCGGATCGATCCCGCGCATGATCCCGGCATCATCGAGGTCAACCAGCTTCAACTGCACTCTATGCCGAAGGACGAACTGGTGTGGGACGCCCTGACCCAGCCGGAAAGCCTCCAGCTCGCCGGCACAGTCGTAATGATTCCGCGGGAAGCTGGGTTGCTGTTAATCAGCACTGGCAACGATCCGCAGCTGATTCTCAACGTACCGTCAAGCGTGTCAGGAGCGGTGAAACTGACCATCTCTCTGCGCGCGGGCCTGGCGTCGCAGGCCGCTTCGGAAACAATCTTAGGCATTCTCCAGGAAGCTACCGGGAACGCGGAGCGCGCGCAGCGCGAAGCGCAGCAGCAGGTGGAGGCGGCGCAACGCGAACTGGAAACCAATTCGCTGGAAGTGATCCGCGCGGTCCGAGAGAAGGATGAAGTACAGGCGCGTCTGCGCGCTACGGAAGAGAAGCTTCGCGGCGAAGCCGACACTCGCGCTTCGATGGAACAATCGCTTTCCTGGAAGGCGACGCAGCCGATTCGCAGCCTGATGAACTCGTTGCGCTCCGGTCCCCGCAAGAACAGTTAGACGCTGACAGTTTGGCGCCGTTGATTACCCGTAATCGCTTCCGGGGTCTCCCCTTGGTTACCTGTGATACCGCTACGACTTCGATGCTCCTGATTTGTTAAAATGCCTCAAGCTTAGAACGCTCCCGAACAGCTCAGGCAACTTGGCTTGGCTTGAGTTCCATCCTGCTCAACCTGTTCAGATGGCTCCACTGAACGGCGCGATCAGTTAGTCAGTTATCGAAATGGCGATTGCGGGCGACATGACCGACGAACATTTTGTTCTATATCTCTATCAACATCTCCTGGGACGCGAACCGGACGGCGGAGGCATGGAACACTGGACCGGTGTTCTAGCCGACGGAACCACCCGGTCCGAGGTGCTGGAGATGTTCCTGACTTCGCCTGAGTTTCTGGCACTGCAGGATCGTAAGAATCGCAGCAAGAAAGTGACTTCAGAGTTCTCGCATCTGAGCGACTCCGAGCAGACCGTTCTGTCGGGCATGAAGGAACGAATAACAGCGAGAGAAGAGCTGACCAGGCTGGAAAACCAGGCGGTCTCTGACGATGACCTGGAGGAGACGTCGGCAATGGCCGAGTTGTCAGCGCAGGTTTGGGCGGCCAGGCGAGAAGTGGGACATTTGAATCCGCGCAATGCCGGGCTGGTCAATAACCTGATTCAGTTCACGAAGAAGTCAATGCAGCGCTCGTTGAGCTGGTACACGCGTTCTATTCAGATATTCAATGACCAGGTTGCAAAGGCTGTCGAGGAACAGGGTAAGGCGATCGTTTCCATCCAGCAATCGCTCGGACGGATGGAGAAGGACTTGCTCAAGCTTCAGAACGATGCTGTGCAGCAACCTATCCGCACCGTCGAGCTGGCTGTGCAGGAACAGCTCGCACCTTATCTGGAGTTCTTTCGCGGAGTATCTCCTGTCGTCGACCTGGGTTGTGGGCGTGGCGAATTTCTTGAGTTGCTCAAGCAGCAGGGAACTACAGCCTATGGAGTTGACTCCGATCCGTATGCCTGTGAAATAGCGCGGCGCAAGCTTGTGAAGGTAGTTGAAGAAGACATGCTGGAGCATCTGCGCCAGCTTCCCGATCGCTCGCTGGGCGGCATCTTTTCTGCTCGCGTGATCGAGTACCTGCCGGCGCACCTGCAGACCGAATTTCTTGCCCTGTGTTCCCTCAAATTGAAGCCTGGAGCCGTATTGGTGATTGAAACGACCAATCCTGATTCGCGGCAAGGTTTCGGCAGAGTCTCGTGTCTCGATCCAACGTATTTACGGCCGGTTCCGCCGGAATTGATAAAGAGCGTGCTGGAAAGCAGAGACATGCGTGACGTCAGGATTTCTGTGCTTGCTCCGGTGGAAGCCAGCCTGGCGCCTGTCGCTGTGGGTGACGCGGCAGGAGAGCATGCTCGCCGCGGCCAGACACTGTCCGGCGCCAGTAACCGGCTTTCGACGAGCCCAACCTATGCTGTCGTGGGCTGGCGAAGCTAGTCATTCGAGTTGAAGCGTGATTCCACAACCCAAAACAAAGAAAATTGAATTCGCGGCGTGCACGATTATCGCGAAGAACTATCTTCCGATGGCGCGCGTCCTGGTCGACTCCTGGAGGAAGTTCTATCCAGACTGTCCTTTTTTTGTCCTGCTGCTGGATTCTCCGCGCGGCTTCTTTTCACCGGAAGACGAAAATTTCCAGACTGTACTGACCTCCGAGCTCGATATACCCAACCTGCACGGCTTTCTTTTTAAGTACACCGTCCTGGAAGCCAGCACTGCCGTCAAGCCATATCTACTGAGCTATCTATTTCGCCGATACAATATCGATAAACTGCTCTACCTCGATCCGGATATTCTCATCCTGAATTCTCTCGACCCGCTGCGGAACTACCTCGATGAAGCGAATATTCTGCTGACACCGCATCTGCTTTCGCCTCTGCCGAACGATGGTCTGACGCAGACCGATCACGACATTCTTAAGTCCGGTACATACAACCTGGGATTTCTTGGTCTGCGCAATAGCGTGCCCGCGGAGAGATTGCTGCAATGGTGGTCGGGCAAACTTTATCACCATTGCATGGTGGCTTTGGAAAACAACTTATTCGTCGACCAGCGCTGGATGGATATGACCCCAGCTCTCTTCGACGGTGTGAAGATCGTTCGAGATCCCGAATATAACGTCGCCTATTGGAATCTGCATGAGCGCATAGTTTCTGTAGGCGACGAGGTTACCGTGAATGGGCAACCTCTGCGTTTCTTCCATTTCAGCGGGTTCGACGCCGATAAACCTGGTGTAGTCTCCAAACACCAGAATCGCTTCGGCATGACCGGCATTGGCGATACTTACAAGCTTTATCTCCGCTATCGTGACCTGATGATAGAGCGCGGCTGGAACGATACCAAGGATTGGAAGTACGGCCTGGACTACTTTCACAATGGCGTGAAGATCCCTCCCACCGCACGCCGGTACTACTGGGGACTGGGGACTGAAGTATCGCACCTGGGCGATCCCTTCGCCTGGCTGGATCATGGTGTCAAGACCGATAATGGCGATCCTCAGACGGCAGCGCTGCGACTGGGTGGAATCAATCTGGCCGGGTACTTTGAGTCAGAAACCGGAGTGGGTGAGGGAGTGCGTAGCAACCTGCGAATTATTCAGGCTACCGGCATTCCCTATGTACTGAATAATGTCGTCGATCCTACTTCGCAGAATCTGGAGCTACTCTCCGAGGGTTTTAACACTAACAACCCCTATGTAGCCAACCTATTGACCATCAATGCCGACCGGTTGTATATCCACGGAGCAGAGTATCCGGACTACATGCGAGGCCACTTCAACATTGGATACTGGGCGTGGGAGCTTCCGGAGTTTCCCGGCGAGTGGGCCGCATCATTTGGCTACACTGATGAAGTGTGGACGCCCAGCAAGTTTACGCGCGATGCTGTAGCTTCGCAGTCTCCGGTGCCGGTCAAGGTCGTGCCTCATGCTATGGATCCGATTTTCATGGACCAGGTGGCGGCAGACCGGTCGAAGTTCGGACTAAGTCCGCAGACCTTCGTCTTCCTCTATTTCTTCGACTTTCATAGCTATCTGGAGCGGAAGAATCCGCTAGGCCTGATCAAGGCATACAAGAAGGCATTTGGAGATCGTAAAGACGTACAGCTGCTGATCAAGTCGCTCCACGGACCTGACCACCCGATCGAGTTGGTTATGGTCGAGAAGGCAATCGACAGATCGAATGTGCGCCTCCTGGATCGCAATCTGAGCCGGGAAGAGAAGCATGAGTTAATGCTGGCATGCGACTGCTATGTTTCTCTACATCGCTCGGAAGGGTTCGGCCTCACGATGGCGGAAGCCATGATGTGCTCCAAGCCTGTCATTGCTACGGCCTACTCCGGCAATGTGGACTTCATGTCCGACGACGACAGCTTCCTGGTCCCGTATCGCCTTATTACTATCGAGCAGACGCATGGTCCCTATAAGGCCGGATACCATTGGGCCGACCCTGATCTGGATTATGCGGCGGATGCTATGCGGGAAGTAGAAGGCCGGCGAGAAGCCTCGGCAGCGCTCGGCCGTAAAGCGCGCTCGAAGATTTGCGAGCTTCTGCATCCTTCGACGATCGCTGCCGGTGTGCGTGATCGCTTGCAGGAGTTGGGATTGCTCGGCGAGGTAGCCGCTGCAACAGCGCCGGCAAAGAGAACCTAGCGTCGGCGGAAGGCTTATCGATTGTCGATTCCACAGGACGGCGAGCACGCAGAGCAATCGCAAACCCGCGCCGTCGTCGTTTCCGCTGTCGTCTTCCTGACGGCCATCCTCATCGTTAATCGTGATCTGTTTCGCGTGGCGATTTGGGAGTACACCGACTACGCCGCCAACGCTCTTCAGATCGAGCGAGCCAAGCATTTTCGTGAACTGTTTGGAAATTACTCGCGCTGGGGCTTTCATCATCCCGGACCCTTCTTCTTCTACTACTTCGCTCTCGGCGAGAAAGTCCTGCACGACTGGCTGCGCATTGTTCCGGCGGAGATGAATGCTCACATCGTCAGCATGATCGTGCTGAATACGGTTCTGCTGTTCGGCGCCATCGGCATCATTGCCGGCCGCTGCCACTCGCGATTATTTCCTCCAGCAGCTCTGGCGCTTTCCCTGCTGTTTATCTATGTGGTGAATCGCGCCATTCCCAGCTCGGCGCTCGTCTCCATCTGGATGCCGTACGTGCTGTTGTTCTGCTTCCTGTTCTTTGTGACGGTGTGCGCATCGGTAGCTACCGGCAAGCCGGCGCACCTCCCGTGGATGATTTTGAGCGGCTGCATGCTGGTTCACGGACACGTCGCGCAGCCGTTGTTCGTCGGACCCTTGGCAGTGATGGCAGTCGCCACGGCCTGGTGGCGACAAGGAAGATCGATAGGAACAGACAAGTTCCTTCGGCAGAACCGGACGGCGATCGCCATCAGCATTCTGCTGATCGTCGTCTTTTCCATCCCCATCGTCGTGGATGTAAGCCTGCATCAGGACAACAATGTTCGTGCCATCCTGCGGCACTCCGCGATGCATAAAGGATTCGAACAACCCTTTCTCAAGTCTCTGAAATACGAAAGCAGCTACTTTGCCTTCATCGCCAAACCCGAGGTCGTGCTGGAGGCGCCCAAGGCAGGGCTGATCAAGAAAGGATGGTCGCGTCCGTACGTGGCTGCGTTCTGGTGCCTGGGAGCAGCGATGTTCGGGCTGAGCCTATGGCTCTTCCGAAAGAGCCGCGACAACGTCTCTCCGTTTGTGTGGTACGCGGCCCTCGAGATTCTAGTAGTCGCCGTGCTGTTCTATTACTGGACCTTGAAGATGAGCGGAGCGCTGTTCAACTTCAATGGGCATTTCTTCTTCAGCATGCAACTGCTGGCATTGCTGCTGATGGCGTCGGTCATACTCGATGGCTTTCACCTGACCGTGCAGCCTATTGTGAGCGTCATTCTCTGCCTGCTGATACCGCTCTCGATGTTCGCGGCGAAGCGGGGTTTCCTCAACAACACGAAGGGCGAGCCCGAGACCGATCGACTGGTGGCCACGCTGCCGCAGGTCGATGGACAGCCTGTGCACCTCACCTTCGATTCCGGCGACTGGATGATTGAGGCGGGCGTTGCCAGCCGCATGCAGCATGAGCATCAATCCTTCTGCGTCGACGACTTGTGGGCGTTTACCTTCGGTCGCGATCATCGCTGTCCGCAGTTCAAGAACCTCGACAACCTCATCCTCTCGCGCGAGCCGAGGGCCTGCGAAGCTCCATGCCAGCTACTGATGAAGGACGGCCGCTTCGAACTCGAACTGACGCCTTACCCCGAACTCAAGCTGCCTTTCACCATCAAACCCGACGACCAGTCCAGCCTCAATAAGGGCTTCAACGAATTCCTCGGGACCGCCGGACCGGTGTGGGCGACGGGCCACGCCACGATTTATTTCAGGCTCGCGTCTGATTTCGGAGATACGCCGAAAGTGCGGTTGACGATCTTCGGCACCGCGAATCCCGACCGTCCGGTCAAGATTTTGCTGAACGATCATCTGTTGGGAACGATTACCGCCGGACACGATAGCACCGAATTCACGATTGACCGCAGCCTGCTCGTTCCCGGCCAAAACCAACTAGCGATCCAGGTCGACGACCCGCTGAAAGTTCCGGGCGATCCGCAAAACAATCCGCGTGTTCTCGGCTTTTCCTTTGGCAAGGCAGAGTTCGAGCCCGCAACCGACTAGGGGTATTCAGCGTTGCTGTTTTCTTTCGTTCCATTACGCAAACAATATATACAGACGTAATCTCCCACTACTCTGCCGAGGTAAAATGCCCCCATGCAGTTGCGGCAGTTACGCGAGAACTGGGAAAAATTAGGTGAGCGGGACGCGATGTGGGCCATCCTGTCCCGGCCGGACAAAAAAGGCGGCAAGTGGGACGAAGAAAGCTTCTTCCAGACAGGACAGAAGGATGTTAATGGGCTCCTGAGCGAGATTGCGGCGCGCGGTTTCGCTCTCGACCGCGGTACAGCGCTGGACTTCGGTTGTGGAATCGGTCGCCTGACGCAGGCACTGTGCGCGCACTTCCAGAAGTGTTATGGCATCGACATCTCTTCCACCATGTTGAGCCAGGCGGTTCACTACAATCGGTTCGGCAGTGCCTGTACCTATGTTCAGAACGATGCCAGCGATCTGCGATGCTTCGACAGCGATAGCTTCGATTTCATCTACAGTCATCTAGTCTTGCAGCACACCCCTCCAGAAGCCAGCAAGCAGTACATCGCCGAGTTCGTCCGGGTTCTCAAGCCCGGAGGTCTGCTCATCTTTCAGGCGCCTAGCGAAAGGCGGCAGATGGAGAGTAACGCAGCTGCTCCCGCAAGAGTGTCGGAACCAGTAACCCCTCCAAGTCGTCCAGGCGTTCTGGACCGGCTGAAGGATTCCCTTGCTCGCCTGGCAGATTCCGTGAAGCCCAAGCATCCAGACCCAACCCCGCGAGAGCCCACAGAGCGGCTGGAGCAGTTGATCGAGATGCATGGCGTGCCACGCACCGAGGTATTGCAGATCATCCAGGCCGCGGGAGGAAACATGATCGAGGTGCAGGCGTATAACTCGGCCGGGCCGGAGTGGGCCAGCTTTCGTTACTGGGTGACCAAGCCGCGCGTGTAAAGCCAGAACAGCGCACCCGTTCTCTGGCTGTACTGGCCGACCGGTCGCCTTATTTTGGGCGCGCCCAAGCGTACGGGTTTCAATCCTCAGCGGCGATGCCATCGCTACGCTTCACTGCTTGCGCTGCTTTCCCTGTCGTATCCAAACTCGCGCAACGCTTCGCCAAAGACTCGCTCGCACATCGCCTTCGACTCTGCGTCAAGGTCGGAGCGCCAGCGTCCGATGGAAGCTTTCGGGCCGCCCGAGGTACGGTGCGCCTGCATCTCCGGCGTATCAACGAGCGCGCGACCGAGGATGTCGTCGACCATCGCGCCACTGGAGTCCACACCGACGTAACGCAACATTTCCTCCAGCGTTTCTTCCGGTTGCAGGATGAGGTCTTCGTAGCGCACCAGCAAGGCTCGGTCAGCGCGAGCCTTCCAGTTACCGAGAAGTTGTTGCGCCTCGCGACCCAGCCGCGCAATGTACTCCTCTTCGCTGGCTACCTGATCGCGATTGAAGCCGAGCGTGCCCCGCTTGGCGTTGAAGGCGCGGATGGAGCACAGCATATCGCGGAAATCGCGCACCACAATAATCTCGCGCGTCTTCGGGTAGAGCTCCCAGAAGATGCCGGGCACCTCGTCGGGGATGTGCTTCTCGACGAAGAACGCCGGGGGCGCCTGGTTCTGCGTGGCCGCGATTTCGCGATAGCAGCTTTCGATGCTCTCCTGGCATAACGTCGCGGTCTGCTCGACGAATCGCGAATTGAACCACTGTTGCAGGCGCGGATTCTGACCGAGAGAGCCGCGCTGAAACGGATCCTGCGATCCCCACCAATTATCTTCGAAGATGCCGATGTGGCTTGCCGACTGCGCCGGATAGGCCGGCTCCGCCATCGCGCCCAGCAACTGCATCCAGTATTTTGCCGGGCGATTTTCATATGGATAAATGCGTAGCGTCGCAATTGCCGGGTGCTCTGAGAGCAGACGCATCACCCATGTCGTGCCGGTGCGAGCGAGGCTATTCACCAGCAGAGGCTGCATCGTCGGTTCGAATCGCGAGGGCAGAGCCTGATGCCGACCGTGAATCTTGGCCACCGCCACGCGTTGCGCGTCTTCGAGCACCACGCGGACTAGCAGTTCGAACTCCGGCGTCATGCCAATCGCGCTGACCGGCGCCCAGAATCCAACCTTCGTACCTTGCGGCGCGTTGGGAAAGCAGCGATCAACGTCGGCGCGGGGAAACAGGATGGGGATGCGCCGCGGCGGACCGTCGTTGGCAATGAGCTCGATCTGCACAGCGGGCGACTGCGCCGATAAGACCCAGCCTCCGACTTCGAAGCAGTAGGCGTCGCGTGCCGTCTCGGGTTGCGGCAGTTCCAGCGAAAATCCCAGAAGAACGTCGGCGGTCGGAGCCAGGCGCTCGACCTGTGTGATTTCGGTTGTGCTCATTCGGCCTCGGGTTGCCGCAGACTGGAGAGTGCGAAAAAACGCCCCTCGTTGTTTCTAT
>DATHQX010000206.1:0-14755 GCA_035482295.1 Verrucomicrobiia bacterium | reverse complement strand
ACACCGTCGGCAGGCATCTCCTTGTCCGCCATTCCGAAGTAAGTCGCGCGATGCTGCGCAAAGAGGCCGACCTCCTGGAAACTGTCTCGATCGACCAGCTTGTCGATGCGTTCGCGCGCGGTCAGCTTGCCTGCGGCGTGCTGCTTGTCGATGCGCTCCTGTCCGCCTCCAAGCTGCACGCGCTCGCGGTTCTTGCGCAACTCTTCAACGCGATCCGTGGATGGTTTTTGCGGCGGCTTTGATTTTTCTACGGTTGGCATTCCCTGATTTCCTTCTTCCCTTTCTCAAGCGACGTGGAAAAGGACGTCTAGCTGGCTGGAGCCACCGAAACCTTGTGCTCCTGTCCGTTAAGGGTGATGACGTAGGTGTGTGCCGTCTCCGGCGAATGCTTCGCGGCCGCCGGCTGTTCCTTCGGTGCAACCGCTTTGGCCGCGCTGAGATCCTTACCGAGATTCTTCGGCCCGTCCGAACGCGTCTTGAAGAACTTCGGTGCAACCTGCGGGAACATCGCGTAGGTCAGCACATCCTCGTCGCTGCCGTTGCAACCTTCGATCGCCAGAGCCTGCGAGCGTAGATGCTCCCACTCGGGCTTCAGCAGGTCGGCAGGACGAATGTTGATGACGCCTTTCTTGGCGTGCTCTTCGGCCTTCTTCACGACCTCGGGATTTTTCTCTCCCAGCGTGCTGCCGTAGTAGCCAAGCATGAGGTCGGCGAACTCGCCGGTAAGCACCTTGTAGCGGCCCATCAAGACGTTAAAGACCGCCTGCGTGCCGACGATCTGGCTTGAGGGTGTGACCAATGGCGGATAACCTGCATCCCTGCGCACGCTGGGGACTTCTTCGAGTACCTCGCGCAGGCGGTCGCCAGCACCCTGCCCTTTCAGCTGGCTCTCCATGTTCGAGATCATGCCGCCCGGAATCTGGCTCTTGAAGATCTCGGTGTCGACACCGGTGAACTCGCTGAGGAATTCGCGGTAGCGCGGGCGAATCTTGGCGAAGTGATCGCGCACGCGCAGGATGCGCTGCATGTCGAGCCTGGTTTCAAAGCCGGTACCCTCCAGCATCTCGATGAGGGCCTCGGTGGGATTGTGGCCAGGCCCCAGAGACATGGAACTGACAGAGGTGTCGACGATGTCGCAGCCGGCCTCGATGGCTTTCATGTACGAGACCAGCGTGACGCCAGTCGTGGCGTGCGCATGCAGATGGACCAGGGTGTCCGCTCCGCATTTCACCTTGATGTTCTTAACCAGGTCATAGGCGGCTTGCGGCTTCAACAGGCCGGCCATGTCTTTAATACAGATGGAATCGCAGCCCATTTCTTTCAACTGCTGCGCCATCTCGACAAAGGCTGCAATGGTGTGGACGGGGCTGGTCGTGTAGGAGATGGTCCCTTCGGCGAGTTTGCCGGTGCGTTTCACGGCAGCAATGCTGGTCCGCAAGTTGCGCAGGTCGTTCAAGGCGTCGAAGACACGAAAGACGTCCATGCCGGCCTCAGCTGCCTTGTCGACGAAGCGCTCAACCACGCCGTCTTCATAGTGACGATAACCGAGCAGGTTCTGGCCCCGCAGCAGCATCTGCAATCGCGATTTCGGTAGGAGTCTTCTGAAGGTTCGCAGGCGCTCCCAGGGGTCTTCATTCAGGAAGCGGATGCAGGCATCGAAGGTGGCTCCGCCCCAGCATTCCAGCGACCAGTACCCGGCGTTGTCGAGGTCTTCGCACACTGGAATCATGTCTTCCAGTGCCATGCGAGTAGCTAAAAGGCTCTGATGGGCATCGCGGAGCGCAAGCTCCGTGACTTCTATAACTCGAGACATGTTTTAACGGCTCCTGACTACCTTGAATCCTACTGTACCGTCGACAAAATTGGTGCGCTGTGACGTAGGTCACTTTTTATGTGATTGTCAAAAAAGGACTTGGGCTGAATTGAGGTCCAGTTCGGAACGAACGTTCCGTGGCTTTGAAGGATTCAACGTGCCCGCTCTCCACGATCTAATCTGCGGTTTTGCGGATGTGTTGCAAAAAACAACAGGGGCCAGCAAAATACCGAAATATTTTAGGGAAATCCTGCAGCGCGTTTTGTGGGGAAGGCATCAATTCATTTTCCTGTTTCTGCGCTTATGAACTCAGCTACCAAAGGTCGAATGTTTGGCTTGATTGGGCTGGCGGGATTCTCACTGTGGGTCACGCTCAGCCTCGGTATTGGCTTCTATCTGTCTCTGCGCAGCTCGTTCTGGCCGACGGCCTCGGCCCAGGTGAGCTCCTCGTCAGTAAGCACCGGTGTGTCCAACATCGGACGCTGGTGGCAGCCTGAGCTCACATACGAGTACCGGGTAGGCGGTCATGTCTACAAGTCGAACACTATCCGCTACCTGATGCCGGCTTCCGATCACGAGGAGGATGCGCGGCAGATTCAGGCAAACTACGCCGAGGGTCGACAGACGCGTGCCGCCTTCAATCCCGCGAATCCATCGGAGAGCGTGCTTGAGCCGGGGGTTCCGGCCGGCATGTGGTGGCGAGCTCTGATTCCGCTGTTCTTCTGGGGACTGACGGGCTACATATATTACGAAATCCATCACCCCGAACGGCGGCTCATGCTGCTTCCCGATATCGAAGCGGCCGGTCAGGAACAAGCAGATACTCCCGATTAGAGGCGTCCCCCGAAAGCATTGGGCGTGCTATACAATAACAGCGGCCCAGCCCTTTTCGACGAGAGGACTCCCCTGCGGTGAACGTACCGAATTATCTGACGATTTCCCGCATACTCAGCGTCCCCCTGCTGATCTGGATCCTCTCCACCAATGTCAGCAGCAGCGTACATGGCGAAAAAGAATTGCTGGCAGCCGCAGTGTTCAGCCTGGCGGCAATCACCGATCGCCTTGACGGCTACCTGGCGCGAAAGCATGGACTGATCACGCGCGTCGGCATGCTGCTCGATCCGCTGGCCGACAAGCTCTTGATTGCCTCGGCGCTCATCGTGCTCGTGCAATTCAATCCCAAGATGATGCCGGCGTGGATCGCCATCATCGTCATCGGTCGTGAATTCCTGGTAACCGACCTGCGGGTGATCGCCGCCTCTGAAGGCCTAACGATTCAGGCGCGTGATCTCGGCAAATGGAAGATGGGCGTTCAGATTGCCGCGGTGCTGGCTTGCATCCTGGATCGCAAATGGCCGGTTGGGGATCTCGGTCTCGGCTACGTCTATCTACCGCTTCCCATTGAATGGATTGGACGAATCACAATCTGGGCTATGGTGATTTTGTCCATCGCTTCCGCCGCAGACTACTTTGCCATCTTCTGGAACAAGATCGATTCGGCCGCCAAAGCTCACCGCCGCAGCGTGCGCCCTGCGCGCTCGCGGGTGCCATCGAAGATGAGTCCCGTCCGCGAATAAATCCGCATCTCCGTCACAAACAATCTCATCACCTTTCTGTAGGATTTATTTATAGGAGATTGCTGTGGCACAAAAAATTGATTCCCCCGCAGTCCTCATTTTCATTGAAGACAATTACGAAGACATGGAGCTGATGTACCCCAAGTATCGCCTGGAAGAGGCGGGCTATCGCGTCGTGGTAGCCGGTCCGAAGGCGAACCAGAAGTATCTCGGCAAGCACGGTTATCCATGCAACAGCGATGCCGCCATTGCCGACGTGGAGGAGCGCGACTTCGTCGGCGTTATCTGTCCTGGCGGCTGGGCTCCTGACAGGCTACGGAGAATTGAGAAAGTAAAGACGCTGGTTCGCCAGTTCCACGAAGCCGGCAAGCTGGTGGCGGCGATCTGTCACGGCGGCTGGTTGCCGATCTCGGCAGACGTGTATGAGGGCGTACGCGTTACCGGCAGTTTAGGCATCAAGGACGATTTGGAGAACGCCGGCGCCATCTTCGAAGACGCGGAGGTGGTTGTCGATCGTCACTTCGTCAGCAGCCGCAAGCCTGACGATTGCCCGGCGTTTATGAAGGCTTGTCTGGAGTTTCTGGCGAAGAGCGCGAAGCCGGTGCAGGAAGAAGTGCACGCGTAAGGGCCGGTGAAACTATGTCCGTGAGGCGTTCCTTAGAGTTGTGATCCTGAGCGGAGAGGCCGCGCCTTTGGTTTTCCGATCCGCTGATTCTGCGGATCGGGCGGCCGCGCAGTCGAAGGATCTGCGGTTCGTCCCCGAAGGATGTCATCTCGTTCAGCGGACCGCAGATCCTTCGCCGGGCTGAAGCCCTCCTGAGGATGACAATTCAAAAGAGCCGACTGGCACGACTGAAGTCGTGCCCTGACACAAAGCCGACTCATCGTGACTATCTGTGCCGTCGAATTCCAACCTGTCCCTCCCCACATAATGAACCCTTCTGTGACGCCCGTCACCGACAGTCAAAATACTCACGGCCCATAATCGCTCTGTTGTAACACCGCTCCTTGGAGAGTGACCGAGAAACCAGTGGCGGTGGCTGTTCGCGGGTTAAGAGAACGAAATTCTTGGGACCCGGAAGGGTGTCTGGGATAGGGTTCTAAGCGGCAGCCCACTCGGCTTTGCACTCTTACACATTCATCGGTCAGAGCTTGTTGCGCGCGTGAGCTGAATCCTCTCCAGAATCCCTCCCCCTATCTCTTGTCGTCTTTCGTGGACGCTCTTCCCTGTCCTCCGTTCTCAGCCCGAGTTCTGTTGCGGCATCCGTCCTGTCGCCCACGATGCGACGGTCACCGGAGTTGCAATCAGGATTCAGAAGCGGAGCCGATTGCTATGGAAAAAACACAGGTCGTGATCATAGGCGGAGGCGTCACCGGAGCAGGGCTCCTGTGGGACCTCAGCCTGCGAGGGATCTCCGCGGTCCTGCTGGAAAAAAAGGACTTGGCGAATGGAGCCACCGGACGATGCCACGGGTTGCTGCACAGCGGCGGCCGCTACGTCGTCAAAGACGCTGAGGCAGCGAAAGAGTGCATCAGCGAAAACATGATCCTCAAGAAGGTGGCGGCGCCGTGCATCCACGATACGGGCGGGATGTTCGCTCATCTCAGCGAGGACGATCCGCAGTATGTGGCCACTTGGGCGGATGGCTGCCGCAAAATCGGCATCCCGATCGAAGAACTCTCTCGCGATGACGCAATGAAGCTCGAACCCAACCTGCCGCCCAGCTTGGTTAAGGCTTACACAATTCCCGACGGACACGTCGATGTTTTCCTGCTCACCACGCTCAACGTCGAAGCAGCCGTTGCAAAAGGTGCGCGCTTCCGCACCTACGCGGAAGTCACCGCCATTGAAGTTCAGGGCGAGAAAGTGCAAGGCGTCCGCTTCCGCGATACGCTCACCGGTGAAGAAGATTCCATCTCCTGCGAGATCGTCGTCAATGCCGCCGGCGGCTGGGCGCAGCAGGTGGCCGCGCTGGCCGGTGTCGAAGTTCCCGTGCGCTGCGATCGCGGCGCGCTGCTGATCTTCAATCACTGTCTCGTCAACCGGGTAGTGAATCGTCTCCGCAAGCCGGGTGATGCAGACATCCTGGTACCGTGCGGGCCGGTTTGCATCCTGGGCACCAGCTCAATCACGGTCCCCTCCCCCGAAAACCTGACCGTGACGCCCGAGGAGATCCAGAAGCTGCTGGGCCTGGGCATCGAGTTGATTCCCGCGCTGGCCGAAGCGCGATTGCTGCGCATCTTCACCGGCGCCCGTCCGCTGTACGTTCCGAAGAGTGTTGCCGGCGCAGCGGGCCGCGAGGTCAGCCGCAACTTCGCGCTGCTGGACCACGAGTCGTCACAAGGCATTGGCGGATTTATCTCCATCGTCGGCGGCAAGCTCACCACCTATCGACTGATGGGCAAAGCGACGGCCGACCTCATCTGCAAGAAGCTTGGGGTCAACGAGGTTTGCACCACCGACATCACGCCGCTGCAAGAAGCTGTTCAGACAGATGTCGTTCGCGATGCGGAGAAGTTGCTCCCCGCGGCCGCCGTCGAAAAGGCGCGCCGCCGTTTGGGAGCCCGGCTCTCCCAGGTGGTAGCTGCCATCCATTCCAACCCCGTGCTGGCCGAGCTTGTCTGCGAATGCGAGCTGGTGACACGCGCCGAACTGAACATCGCGCTTGGCGAGTCCTGCACGGTTCCTGCGCTGACCCTCGGCGACGTCGGACGACGGACGCGACTGGGCTTTGGCCCCTGCCAGGGAACGTTCTGTGGCTACAAAGCAATGCTGGCAGGGTATCAGGACAAGAAGTGGTCCGCTGAGCGGGCCTCCGGACTGCTTGACACTTATCTTCAGGATCGATGGAAAGGCCAGGCGTGGGTCCCGGATGGCAAGCAAGCTGAGCAGCTGTCGCTCAGCCGTGAGTTGTTCGGTGCGGCCACTCAGGTCGACGACAGAATCGAGGTGGCAACCCATGAACGCTAATGGATGCGACGTGCTGGTTATCGGAGAAGGTTTGTCCGGCTTGACGGCGGCTGCGAGTGCTGCGAGCCACGGGGCACACGTGACCCTCGTCAGCAAGGGAGCGGGCAATTTCGCTTTGGGCTCCGGCTGCGTCGACCTGGAGGACGTGGACCAGCGCACACTCGGACTCGAAGAAATCGACGAGAGCGAGGCCGTCAACTTCTTTCTTGATTTGACCGCTTCAGCGCAGTGCGCCTACAGCGGTGGCATCGGGGAACGGACCGTGGTCCCGACCATCCTCGGGACTTTCCAGCGGACTTCGCTGGCGCCTCGGACGCTGTGGCAGGCCGACCCTCGAAACTACAAGCAGGTTGTGGTGGCGGGCATTGCCGACTTGCCGGGATTCGATCCGAATTTCCTGGCCGAGCGGCTCTCTTTCCATGCCGGGCAGCTCGCATTGGACACGTTGTATCGCAGCGCCATGGTCGCATTGCCGCACAGCCCAAGACATCCTCTGACCGCGTTAGAAATCGCAACCCACATCGATCGCGACTCTTCATTCCGCACGGCAGTAGTACACGCCTTGCGACCGGTCATTGAACATGCGGATTTGCTGATCCTCCCAGGGATCCTCGGCGTCAAGTCGGACGACGCCGATCTCGTCTGCTTTGAAGAAGAGGTTGGTTGCGCCATCTGCGAGTTGGCTACTTTGCCTCCCGCCGTTCCGTCGCTGCGATTGCTGAACCGGCTGGAGCTTCATCTGGCGCAGATGGGTGTGGAGATCTTCACCGGCTTCCCGGTAGGCAAGCTGTGCACGGAAGGCGAGCAGTGCGTTGCTGTCGAGCTCGAAACTCCCGGCCGACCGCGGCGGCTAAAAGCCGACTGCGTTGTGCTGGCCTGCGGACGATTCGCTCCGTTCCTCGAGCCCCCACCTGCTGATTTCACCGGCAGCACCTCTTCGCTAAGCAACGTGTTTGCCTGCGGAAGCCTGCTCGGACAATTTGCTCCGCGGCAGCGTAATGCCATTTCAATCCTCACCGGATATCGCGCCGGAATGCTGGCGAGCAGACAAGGAGTGCAGTATGCGGGACGATGATCTGAAGCTCGACAATTGTGTAAAGTGCTCCGACTGCAACACGGCCTGTCCGGTATTAAAGGTCTATCCCGACTTCAGCGGCCCGAAAGCGCTCGGACCCGACATGGAGCGGTTCCGTCGCGAGGGCGTCCCCAGCGACTCCCGCTGGGTGGAATACTGTCTCGGCTGTCATCGCTGCGATGTCGCCTGCCCTCACGGCGTCAATGTTTCCGAGCTCATTGCGAAGGGAAAGGCCCAGCATCCGAAGAGCGGACGCACCGCGTTGCGCGATCACTGGCTGGCTCGACCGAGTACGCTTGGCAAACTCTGTTCCAGCATCGCACCGGTGGCGAACGCCGTCCTCAAGCTCACGCCGAATCGCATGCTGATGTCTTCCTTCGGAGAGATCACGGCGGAGCGCAAGTTCCCAGCGTATTCCTCGAAGGCGATTCGGCCGGCGATTGCTAATCACGGCTCTCGAGCGGCGCTGTTCTTCCCCGGTTGCTATATCCGATACAACGCCCCGCAGGTGGGACAGGTTGTCGTCAAACTGCTGCGGCTTAACGGATTTTCGGTGAACGTCGCGCCGGATATCTGCTGCGGCATGCCGGCCCTCGCCAACGGCGACACCGCGCAGCTTACCGATTGTGTCGAGCGCAACGTTGCCGACATGGTCCAGGCGGTCGATCGCGGCGCCGTCATCGTCACCGCCTGTACCAGCTGCGGCTACGCGCTCAAAGGCGACTACTCGCATCTGCTGGCGAAACATCCGACGCTGGCCGAAGCGGCGGATAGAGTCTCGGGCGCCACCTACGACCTCGCCGAGTTACTGGTTGAACTTCAGGACGCGGGCAAGCTGAATGACGAATTCGTGGTGCCGCGCCGCCGTCGGCTCGCGTATCACGCGCCCTGCCACATGAAGTCACAAGGCATTGGCCGTCCCTGGTTGAAGCTGCTGCGCGCCGTCCCCGGCATCGAGATCGAAGAGATCAAAGCCGACTGTTGCGGCATGGCTGGAACCTACGGCTTCAAGAACGAGAAGTACGGCATCTCGATGGACATCGGACGCGATCTCTTCCGCGGCATCCTGGCGTTCAAGCCCGATCTGGCTGTAACTGAGTGCGGGAGCTGCCAAATGCAGATCGAGCACGGAACTCACGTGAAGACAGTACATCCGGCACAGATTCTGTACGAGGCCTACAAGGCTGGAAAACCGCTGTAGGGTGGAAGCCATCACAGCGTCGCACACCCGGGCGGAGCAGACTTAGCCCTGCTCCGCCATTTTTTCCCGGCCACCCGGAGCGCCGCATCTGATCACCAACTTCCTGCTCGTCTCTACGGCATAATAAAATCGCTGGACGATACTTCACTACGACTTCCGAGAGCGCACTTAATGTTGTCGCAATGTGCCGTGGCTGGACTGATCGCCTACCTGCTGGGTTCCATTCCCTTCGGTCTGGTGCTTCTGCGCGTTTTTCGGGGCGTTGACGTTCGCAAAACCGGCAGCGGTAACATCGGGACGGCGAATGTCGCGCGGGTAGCCCCGGGTCTCGGACTGGCAACACTGTTCTTTGATTCGGCTAAAGGTCTGGTCGCCGTTCTGATCGCCAGAGCCATCGCCGCACACTCGCATGCCTTCTCTGGCGATGCTCGCGGCTTGGCGTTAATCACCGGACTCAGCGCACTGCTCGCGATTGTGGGACATGTCTTTCCTGTGTGGCTGAAGTTCAAGGGCGGCAAAGGCGTGGCGACAGCCATGGGAGCTTTTCTGGGAGTGGCGCCCTGGGCTGTGCTGATCCTGGTTGTGGTCTACGTCGTGATCTATCTGATCTGGCACTACACGTCGCTGGCGTCCATCACCACCGCAGCGCTGTTTCCAGTCGTCGCTGGCGTGACGATGCCTCCCGAACAGCGACCGGTACTGCTGCCCTTCCTGATCGCTGCCGCGCTGCTGATCGTTGTGAAGCATCACGAAAACATCCGACGCCTCCTGGCCGGAACCGAAAATCGCCTCGACCTCAAACGCCGGTAGCACCGTGTAATGGTCAATTTGAAATCTACAAGCGATTCTAGGTCGAGCACGCCTTCAGGCGTGCGCTGGGGATATGGAATGGCTCGGCTTCAGCCGCTGAGGTAAAGGGGGGAACTCAGCGCGCGCCGAGCTGCGAATGCCTTATGCACGCCTCAAGGCGTGCTCCGCCCGGCCCGCGGGAAGCGAAATGAATTTCAGGCTACCTCCGACGTCACCGTCGCACCGAATGGGCGTGTGTCTCGTCTCCCTGTGATACAGGTCACAGCCACACGTGTCAGGGACGACTACAACCATACGTAGTCCAATGTCTACCCTCACTCAGCCCGACATCGTAAGACTGCCAAGCGTCGCCGAGCACCCTGGTCGTGCCGGCAATCGTGCGCGTGATTTGCGCGCGCGCGACAGCATGGAACGTTTCGCTTCATTGCTGGAGCAAACCCGGATCATCCCCGCCGTGCGATCTCCACAGCAGCTTCTCAGCAGCACCGAGTCGCCGGCCAAAATCGTTTACTTCTTGTTTGGCGATCCGGAAAGCGTTACCGAAATGATGGGCATGGTCGCGGCCGCCGGTAAGGTTCCCATCATTAACATCGATCTCGCCTCCGGATTTGCGCGCGATCATGCGGCTGTAACCTACTTGGCGCATCGTCATGTGCAGGGCGTCATTTCGACTCATCCAGAACCCCTGCGGGCTGCTCGAGACCTGGGGCTGTTTGCCGTGAAACGCACCTTCCTGCTGGACTCTGCCGCACTTGAGAGCGCTTTACGCAGTCTCGATCAGTTCATGCCGGACGCGTTGGAGGTGTTACCCGCGATGGCAGCGCCCCACATCCTGGTTCGCCTGCACGCCATGTATCCTTCCCTGCCGGTCATTGCCGGCGGGCTGATCACCACTATGCGGGAGATTGACACGCTCATCCGGACCGGCGTCACGACTGTATCGGTGAGCGACTGTCGCCTGTGGGTGGCATGACCTAAGGTCAGGGCTTTCGCCGATGGGGATGTCTTCCTCCGCGACGTTTTCCGTCACACCTTTTAGCGACAAAGGTCACAGACAGCACCGTGACAAGCAAATAAATTTGTATTGCGCGGCAGAGACATAGAGAGGCCGTCCGAAGATAGGAGTCTCCTCGTTCTCAAGACTGAGGACACTCTTCGCTTCGGACGGCTTTTCATTTCCTCCTGCACATCGCACACCGCACAAACTAAAAGGAGAAGCTATGGCGACGTCCAGACAGCTTCAGAGACTTGATACAAGTAAACCTATTTTCCTTACATTCCTCATCCTACTTTGCCTGCTTCTACTAGTTCCGTCCGCGATTGCACAGAAGGAAGGCATCGAGACAGGTCCAGGCCACGATCAGGCGGCTACGCCAGCTACACCGGCTCCGGCTCCCGTCGAGAAGAGTTTCTGGAATCAGCAATATCTTCTTGGAGATTGGGGAGGCGAGCGCACCAAGCTGGCCGAGCAGTACGGCGTGACCTTTGACTTCTTCTACGTGGCTGACTTTCTGGATGCCGAGCAAGCGGCAATCAAGACCGGCGGCGCCGGTTGGAACCGCGTCCGCGGCACGATGGACATTGACTTCGGAAAACTGGCAGGTTGGAAAGGCCTCACCTTCCACGTTACCGGCCTCTGGCAGGGCGGTCCGAACCTCGGCGCGAACTACCTGGGCAGCATCTCCAACCCCAGCGGCCTGGTTAGCGCGCGCACCGAAATCCTCGATTCGTACTGGTTGCAGTACGCCATGTTGGACGACAAGGTTGAGTTCAAGTTCGGCCAGTTTGCCAGCATGGACGAGTACGGTCTGCAGCCTTATGGCGGCAGTTTCCTCATGGAGCCAATCGACTACGGCTTCGGCAATCGTTTTAACGACTATGCCTCGTTCGATCCGGCTTCCGGCCCAGGCGTCTCCTTGAAGGTCAAGCCCTACAAGTGGATGTATTTCAAGGGCGCTTACACCTCGGGTAACCGCAATCCTTACGTGCAGGATCCGAACGGCTTCCACTTTGTGAAGACCAATTCGGGCGTACTCAGCGATGAAGTTGGAGTTGATATCGGTAAGCCGGGCACCGGAGTACAGAAAGCCAAATACTACCCCGGCCACTACGCATTTGGATCGACCTACAACGGCGGTAAGTTCAGCAATCCGTTTAATCCGGTTCCGCTTTTCTACTCACCCTACACCGGCAACTACGTAATGTATTTGATGGCGAATCAGGCGATTTACCGTCCGAAAGCCGGCTCGAACTCCGGACTGGATGCCTTCTTCGGATATGCCGGATCGCCGAATGCCACTTACAACTTCGTGGATAAGAACCTCACCACGGGCGTTGTCTACAACGGTCCCATTCCCAGCCGCCAGAAAGATTCGGTGGCCTTCGCATTGTCGTACAGCCACGTCAGCGACGCGTACAGCGCAGCCTATGCCAGCTCGTTTTTGGGCGCGCCAGTACTTGGCTCCGAAAAAGCGTTCGAAGTTAACTACCTATTCCAGGCAACCCCGTACTTCATGATCCAGCCGGTGGTGCAGTGGTACGCAGAGTTAGGTGCCAATCCGCAGAATCCGACGGGCGTGGTATTGGGCTTCCGGACCAAGGTTGTGTTTTAGACGCTGGATTTACAGGAAACGCATTATGAACAGCCACTCCGAGCGGAATGCAGGAAATCAAAGACACGCTCTTTGACTCTCTGATCGGCGGAGGGCAGGAGGAACGAATGGCGAATTACATTGGCGCAATTGACCAGGGCACGACAAGCACCCGCTTCATCGTGTTTGACCGTTCCGGACGGATCGTTACCACGGCCCAGAAGGAACATGAGCAGATTTTTCCCAAGCCGGGCTGGGTCGAGCATAACCCCGAAGAGATTTGGGCGCGCACCCAGGAAGTCATCGCAGAAGCGCTGAAGGCGAAGAACCTGACAGCGAAGGACCTCGCGGGCGTCGGCATTACCAATCAGCGTGAGACCACGGTCGTCTGGAACAAGAAGACCGGCAAGCCCGTTTATAACGCGCTGGTCTGGCAGGATACCCGCACCGCCGACTACGTGGCCGAGTACTCGCGTCTCGGCGGTCAGGATCAGTTCCGCCGCAAGACCGGACTGCCACTGGCCACCTACTTCAGCGGTCTGAAGATCAAATGGATCCTGGAGAACGTTCCCGGCGTCCGTCCGCTGGCCGAGAAGGGTGAAGTCCTGTTCGGCAACATCGATACCTACCTGATCTGGCAGCTGACCGGCGGCCCGAACGGCGGTATTCATGTTACCGATGTCAGCAATGCTAGCCGCACCCAGTTGATGAACCTGGAGACTCTGGCATGGAGCTCCGAGATCACCAAGGTGTTCGGCATTCCGTTGGCGATGCTGCCGAAGATCTGCTCCAGCAGCGAAGTCTACGGCACCGTGAAGGTCACCGCTCTGGCGGGCATTCCTGTCGCCGGCGACTTGGGCGATCAGCAGGCCGCTCTGGTTGGTCAGACCTGCTTCAAGCCGGGCCAGGCCAAGAACACCTACGGCACCGGCTGCTTCCTGCTGCTGAATACCGGAACCACTCCGGTCCAGTCGCAGTTCGGCCTGCTCACTACTCTGGCGTACAAGCTCGGCAAAGAACCGGCTGTCTACGCTCTGGAAGGCAGCGTTGCCATCACCGGCGCGTTGGTTCAGTGGCTGCGCGACAACCTCGGCATGATCAGCAAGAGCTCCGACATTGAAGCTCTGGCGAAGACGGTCGATGACAACGGCGGCGTGTACTTCGTACCGGCGTTCTCCGGCTTGTTCGCGCCGTACTGGAAAGCTTCGGCTCGCGGCGTAATCGCCGGTCTGACCCGCTACGTCAATAAAGGCCACATCGCCCGCGCCGTTCTGGAAGCCACCGCATTCCAGACTCGCGAAGTTGTCGATGCTATGAGGAATGACTCCGGTATCGAGCTGGACGTGCTGCGCACCGATGGCGGCATGGTCTTCAACAACCTGCTGATGCAGTTCCAGGCCGACATTCTCGACAAACCAGTCGTGAAGCCTGTGGTCAATGAGACCACCGCTCTGGGCGCTGCTTACGCAGCCGGTCTGGCCGTTGGCTTCTACAAGAACCTCGACGACCTGGTTGCAAACTGGGCCGTTGATCACACCTGGAAGCCGAACATGGACGCGACCAAGCGCGAGTCCGAATACAAACTGTGGAAGAAAGCTGTTACCCGTACCTTCGACTGGGTTGACGAAACACCAAAGGTTGAAGAACCCGAGACAGAACTCGCAGCCACCGCAAAATAATCGTAAGGAGACTGAATTTATGCATGGACCATTATTTGGTGAATTCATGGGTACCATGGTGCTGATCCTGCTGGGCGACGGCGTCGTTGCCAACGTCCTCCTCAAGAAGTCGAAAGGTGAGGGATCGGGCTGGATCGTCATCACAACCGGGTGGGGCATGGCAGTGATGGCCGGGATCTTTACGGCAATTGCCTGCGGTAGCCCCGGCGCACACATCAATCCTGCGGTCACGCTGGCTGTGGCCCTGCTCTCCGGTAAGTGGAGCATGGTTCTACCCTTCTGGGCAGCTCAGGTCGCCGGAGCCTTCGTGGGTGCAACCCTAACGTGGCTGGTTTACCTGCCGCATTGGTCGATTACGGAAGACCAGGGAGCCAAACTGGGCATCTTCTGCACCGGCCCGGCTATCCGCAACATCCCTGACAACCTGATGACCGAAATCATCGCGACCTGCACCCTGATCGGTGTGGGATTCGCGTTTGGCGCTACGGCAGTTTCGCAGAACGGCCTGCCTCCGGGATTTGCTCCTTATCTGTGGGGCTGCCTGGTGTGGGTACTCGGTCTGTGCCTTGGCGGCCCGACGGGATACGCCATGAACCCGGCTCGTGACTTCGGTCCGCGCTTGGCTCATGCTGTCCTGCCGATCTCCGGCAAAGGTACGTCGGATTGGGGTTATGCCCTGGTTCCGATTATTGGCCCGTTGGTCGGCGGTGCCATCGCCGCGGCGAGCATTCACATCATCAAGTACTAAAGGTTCGCACCCGGAAACGGATGAGAATCATCTCTTCGCGCTGGCGTCGCCTGTAACGGGTGGCGCCAGCCGCAGAAATCCACAGCCTCTCAAAAACAAGTTCGACTGCTTCAGCTGAAGGAGGTAGGCAAGTGCCAGAGATCTACACTGGTGTCATGAAGAAGCTCATCAACTCGCCTCAGGAGGTCGTGCACGAGGCGCTTGAGGGCATGGAAGCGGCGCATGGCGACCGTCTCCGCATCCACTACGATCCTAATTACATCGTCCGCAAAGACGCTCCGGTAAAGGGC
>DATHQX010000205.1:0-9692 GCA_035482295.1 Verrucomicrobiia bacterium | reverse complement strand
CGCGTCGACGACGTCATTCGCATCATCCGCGGCAGCGAGAACCGCGCCGAGGCCCGCAACAACCTCGTTGCCTACTTCACCGGGAGCACGGTGACGGTCGGCGACGGCAAGGGCAGCAAGACCGCTTCGTTGAAAGGCGTGACGCCGACCACCCTGACGCGGCCGTTCGACGCCGTGCAGGCTGACGCCATCCTCGAATTGCAGTTGCACCGCTTAACGCGCCTCTCGATCGACGAAATCCTGAAAGAGTTGGGCGAAGTGCGCAGCCGCATCGCCGAGTACGAATCCATCCTCGGTAGCGAAAAGAAGCTGCGCAGCGTCATCGTCAAAGAACTGGAAGAGATCAAGAAAAAGTACGGCGACGCGCGGCGCACTGAGATTCAGGACGAGGCCGCCGAGATCAATCTGGAAGACCTGATCGCCGATGAGCAAGTCGCGGTGACGGTCAGCCACTCCGGCTACCTGAAGCGCACGCCGATTTCGACTTATCGCCAGCAACGGCGCGGCGGTACCGGCCGCAAGGGCATGAGCACGCGCGAGGAAGATTTCGTCGAGCAGTTGTTCGTCGCCTCCACGCACGACTACATCCTGGTCTTCACCAATACCGGACGCGTGTACTGGCTCAAGGTCTACGAAGTGCCTGAGCTGAGCGCGGCCGGCAAGGGCAAGGCCATCGCCAACCTCGTCTCGTTGCAGCCGGGTGAGACCGTGCGCGCGTGGCTCACGGTTCGCGATCTGGAAGAAGAGAGCCGCTACGTCTTCTTTGCGACCCGCAACGGCACCGTCAAGAAGACTCCCCTGAAGGACTTCAGCAACGTGCGTTCCATCGGCATCAACGCCATCGGCATCGAGAAGGAAGACGAACTGGTGGCCGCCAACTGTACCGATGGCAAGCAGATCGTCTTTCTCGCCACCCACGATGGCCAGGCCATCCGCTTTGAAGAGGACGACGTCCGTCCCATGGGCCGGGCAGCCTACGGTGTGCGCGGCATGAACCTCGATCGCGGCGACTACATCGTCGGCATGGCGGTCACGCCCAAGGAGCGCAAGAAGGCCAAGGACGGCGAGGCGGAGTCGAACCTCATCCTCTCCGTGACTGAACTTGGCTACGGCAAGCGCACCGACGTCGACGAGTATCGTCTGCAAACCCGCGGCGGCAAGGGCGTGATCAACGTCAAGACCACATCGCGCAACGGCAAAGTCGTGTCGATCATGCTGGTGAACGAGAAGTCGGAGGTGATGGTGATCAGTCAGTTCGGCAAGATCATCCGCATCGACAGCAAGAACATCCGCGAGTCGGGACGCTCGGCGCAGGGCGTGCGCCTGCTGAATCTGGAAGAAGGCGATCACCTGGCCGCAGCCTCAGTCATTCCTCCGGAAGAGGCCGTGGAGAACGGCAACGGCGAAAGCGGCATACTGGTGCAGTAAGCGCGCGAAGTATAAACAACCAAGAGGGTGCCCCACCCAAGCCGATGTTGCTTGGGTGGGGCTTTTCTATCGGATCACGTGGACCCGGATCGGCAGCTTCAGCTTCGTCCATAACTTGTTCGTCGTGTAGATAGGCGCGCCCAGCGATAGCCCCAGGGCGAGGCAGGCGCGATCGCCAAGAGACAGCCCGATCGGGCGAGTAAGTTGTACCAGACCAGCGCTCACCTTCGCGTGTTCGTCAGCGAAGGGGATGGACGCCCGAAGAGGACTGGTCGCGTCTTCCCACGCCTCAGCTTCCGACCAGCCGCGCGAAACCAGTTTTGCCGTGACTTCAGCAAGATTGACCGTACTGCACACCGCCCGCGCCAGCAGAGTCGCGGTTAATCGGTCCGCACCCGGCTCTCCATGGATGATTGCCAGGATCGCCGAAGCATCGAGAACGATGTCACTCATCTCTGGCGGCTTGCCGGCGCTCGGCGATCAGCTCGTTCGCCAATGAGGTTCCAGGCTTGAGATACCGCTTCGCCCTCTCGCGTGCCCGCTGAATGCGTCGCTGTTGCGTCGTGATGCGCAACTCGTTGTCCTCGATGATCAGAACAACTTCATCTCCGATCTCGATGCCCAGCGCCTTACGAAACTGCGCAGGTATGACGATGCGGCCGTTTTCATTGACCCGCATTCGGGTTTCCTGTGTCATGACATTATTGTAACTTATGTCATAACAACATAAAAATGTCACCACACTGATTGAGTGACTGGAATATTTAGGACTTCCACCCTGCGCCTCCCGGCCGTCGCATCCCAGAGAAAACTTTTCTCTGGCTACTTGACATGCATCCCTATTCGTACTATAACCATCTAGTTCTATAACTTAATGGTTATGCAACAGACGCAGCAACTCGATGCCACCTTCGCCGCCCTGGCCGATCCTACGCGGCGCGCCATCCTGGCCCGGCTGGCCAAGGGCGACGCTTCCGTTAACGAACTGGCCGAGCCCTTCGACATGAGCCAGCCCGCGATCTCCAAACACCTGCGCGTACTGGAGCGTGCCGGACTGATCTCGCGCAGCCGAGATGCCCAGCGCCGGCCCTGCCGGCTGGAGGCCAAGCCACTCGAACGGGCAAGCGAATGGCTGGAGAGCTATCGGCAAATCTGGGAGGCCAACTTCGACCGGCTGGATCAACTATTGGAACGAATGAAAGCCAAAGAGAAACGTTCGAGAGCAGAACAGAACAGGAGAAGATAGCGATGGGAACCATCAGCAAATTCAAGATCGAGGCGCCCAGCGACCGCGAGATCGTGATGACTCGCGTGTTTGATGCGCCCCGCCAGATGTTGTTTGACGCCTTCACCAAACCCGAACTGGTTCCGCAGTGGCTGACGGGCTGCGTCGGCCACACCATGCCGATCTGCGAAATCGATCTCCGCGTCGGCGGCGCCTACCGCTACGTCTGGCGCGGTCCCGATGGCTTCGAAATGAGCAGTCAGGGACTCTTCCGCGAAATCGTTGCGCCGGAGCGCGTGGTTGCCACCGAACGCTTCGAACCGGCCTGGTACAAGGGCGAGAACATCAACACCACGACCTTCGTAGAAGCCGATGGCATGACCACGGTGACGCTGAAGATCGAATGCGCCTCCAGGCAAGTTCGCGATGAAATGCTGAAGAGCGGCATGGATCGCGGCGTAGCCTACAGCTACGACCAGCTGGAGAAGATGCTGGGAGAACAGATGCGGGAGAAGGCGTCGTAGGTCTGGGATTCGTAGTCTCCCACCCTCTCGTCGACAGCGGGCGAGAAGGGTGGGGCACCCGCGATCTCCAGCTTCAAACGAAAACCCCACCCGGGCAAAAGAAGCTCGAGTGGAGCACCCTCCTGGTCGTTCTCATCCTCTATGCTTTGGCTTCACTCCAGAACTTCATCTCGTCGGCGGACGGGCCGTACATGCCGGGCAGCTCGATCTCGTTCAGGCGCAGGTACACGCCGAGCTGCGCGCGGTGGTGGATCATGTGGCTCATCACCATGCCGCGATAGCAGGCGGCGCGCGGCATCGCCATGATGGTGTTGCCCTTCACATCCTTCAGACTCCAGATGACCGGGAAGTCCTCGTCCTTGGCGGCGGCCAGCGCCTCGCGCCCAGCCTTGGCATTCTTGTCGAAGGCCTCCAGCACTTCCTTCTTCGTCTTGGGATTGAAGGGCACAAAGTTCTCCATATCCAACTCGAGCACTTCGCGGGTGAAGGTTTCCTTGGTCCAGCCGGGCAGTTCGGCGACGTGGCCGGCCAGGCGGTTCATCGGCATCGATTTCTCGTGCGGTTTGTAGTCAGTGAGATTCTCAGGAAGCCGCTCCAGCAGCTTGCGGGTGTTCGCCATTTCGGCGTCGAATTCGGGCAGCAGCATGTCACGAATTGCCATAGAAAACTCCAGCCGCGGTTGCGGCAACCGGAAAAGTATAACACGAAGAAAAAGCGAATACGAAACAATGGGAATTAATAATTAACAGCATCTTAACTTAATAGATATAAATAACTTCCTTGGGTTTAGGCTCGCGCTCGACTAACTGGAAGCCATCCTGACGAAGCTCCTGGAGAAAATCCTCGCGCGGTTCAAGGAGCGCAGCCTCCGCAGCATGGCGCCTGAGGTCGTCGAGGTCCCAAACGGTGATGGGCGCATCCCGCGTCAGGTTCAGCTCCATTCTGTTTTGAATGGTGCGACGAGAAGGGACTGTGGGCAGGAGTAGTACGCATCGTGCCGGATTCGAAGCGTACTGGGAAAACTCTAAGTGCAGAATGCTGCTGGAGAACACCAGATAGCTCTTGCCTTCGTTTTGTAGCTCCGCCTGTAGCTCGAGATAGTTCCTCACCTTACTTTGCTGCCCGTATCGGCCAACTTCATCGGGATGCCGTATAGCGCTTAACTCCTGTACCAAGCCTCCGGCGGCGAGCACGAGGAAGATGGAAACGGAAGCCGCTTTACTGGTTCGAAAGTTTCGCCATAAACAAGCAGAAAAGGCAATAGCTACGCCGGGCAACATGGAAATGAAGTATCGCGGGAGAAAAGCATTTGTTTTTATTGTCGCGATGAAAAAACCTGCCAACGGAATACAAAGGAAGAGCCACCCGATTGCTTCCCCTTCACTAAATCGCGGCGTCATCACCGGTTGTGCATTCGGCCTCCATAGCACGAGGCAAAGCAGCACCAGGAGGAACAGTCCATTCGGAAAAAGCTCGATCCACAACCCGCGCAAACTCGTCAGCGATGGAGCCCATGGAGTTGTGACAAAGCTCGCGATGAATTGCGTTGCGTAGGAGAACATCAGCCTGGACAGAATTCCCATCGCCAGCAGCGCGCCGCCGATGCCTGCCCATAGCTTTGGCGACGGACGGTGCCCCGGACGCCACTGACAGAGTTCCCACAACGCGTACGGAACTAAGAGCACGACCGCATAGTAGTGAACGGCGACGGCGCAGAACAGTGTGAGTCCGAAGATAACGGTGCCCTTGCGATCGGTGTCCTTGTAGCTTATCCATGTCCAGAGCGAAAGCGCGGAGAGCATGCAGTATGCGGCGTAAGGACGTGCCTCATATCCGTAGTAGGGCAAGATAGTTGAGCTCAGAAGGGCAGCAGCGATGAGTCCGTACGTCTGATTTGACAGCCTACGCGCGGCGTCAAAAGTCAGTAGCAGAGTGGCCGCGAGTGCCAACGCTGATGGTAGTCGAAATCCTATTTCACTAGCCACGGGTAGCTTGGACGCAGCGCGCGCCAGCAGAAAGAAGCCAGGAGGATTGCCGTCCGCGCCGTGCATCAGCGAGTCCCAAATCATCGTGACTGCAGGCAGTGATGCCACTCTTACGGTGACGATTTCGTCGTACCAAAACAAGCGCCGGGCGGCGATATACAAGCTGGAAACAAAGTAAAAGCAAACAAAAACGGCAAGCGTGAAGTAGGAAGCACGAGATGAAATCGCGGCGTGCGACAGCTCCCATCGCGTGAATCTCCGCGATGTCGCCACGTTGACGGCCGCTTGACCTTCCATCGGGGCACCCCAATGTTAGCGAGGGAAGCGAAAAGTAATAGAAACGAATTAACCCGCCGCGATGTTTTTGAGTAAGGAAACCGGATCCAAAAAAGTGGAAAGGAAAAACCGAGAGTCCGGTAATTAGACCTACAGGAAAAGCACGGCTACTCTATCTCAAGATTGTTCGAAGACTCAAGAATTATTGGATTGATAATTTGGCATTGCGCGGTCATTTATGGCTAGTAGGAAGACTACTTACATAACATTCTTTCCATCTGCCCGGGAGTTCAGGTCATGGCTGGAGCAGAATCACGCAGACTCGCGGGAACTGTTGGTTGGTTTACATCGCACGGAGTCGGGCAAAGGCGGAGTTACCTATCCCGAGGCGCTCGACGAAGCGCTGTGCTTTGGCTGGATCGATGGCATTCGCCGGCGTCATGACGAAACCAGTTACACCATCCGCTTCACGCCGCGAAAGCCGGGTAGTATCTGGAGCGCCATCAACACGCGGCGCGTCGGCGAACTCAAGAAACTCGGCCGAATGCATGCGGCAGGTCAGAAAGTCTTTGATGAACGCGACCGGAAGAAATCGAAGCTGTACTCGTACGAGCGCGGGAACTGCAAACTCGAAGCAGCCCTCGAGAAACAATTCCGAGCCAATAAGAGAGCCTGGACGTTTTATCAGGCGCAAGCGCCGTGGTATCGGCGAACCTCGTGCTGGTGGGTGATGAGCGCCAAGCAGGAGACGACGCGCTCGCGGCGGCTTTCACAGCTCATTCAAGATTCGGCCGCCGGTGTGCGGATCAAACCTTTGCAGGCAACGAAGCTGCCAGGCAAGTAGGCAACAAATATTTCGCGCCACGTTCCCGGATTTGAACTATCAGGGCGTGCGCGAAAAATGCGGGGTTTCGCGAGCATTGTCGAAAAACGTCAACTTTTTGGATTAAGCTCGTCGCAATCCTATTGACCGCCGCGTTTTGGTGAACAAGAATTTGATTGTTTCACGCGACACAACTCGTACCATAAGGAGCCAATGATGAAGCGATTGTGTGTGACTGTGGTTCTTGCCGGACTGGCAGCGGGGTCGATTGGCGTTCTGGCGGCACAGGACGCTGCGCCAGCCCCGGCGGCGCAAGCCAGCACCGCGAATCCGGAGAACCAGATCAAAGGCGCCATCCCCGTCCGGCTGGTTAAACCCGTCGATTCCAAAAAGCTGAAAGAAGGCGACCCCATCATTTGTGAGACCGTGGCTGCCCTTCACGCGCGCAGCGGCTTAATGATTCCCAGCGAATCCAAGGTCATCGGCCATGTGACCAAGTCGCAGGCCCGCTCAAAGGGAGACGCGGATTCCACGCTGGGTATTGCCTTCGACAAGATTGAATACGCCAAAGGCGAGGACGTCCCGATCAAGGGAATTCTGCAAGCCGTGGGACCGAGCCTGGGGGGCTCCGGCCCGAACGTTGGACCTGCTGAGCCAGGCACCCTGGCGGGTAAAGGCGGAAGCGGAACGACCGCAGCTCCCACGTCGAGCATGCAGATTGGCGGCGCCAAGAACGGAACGCCGATTCTGGTTCCCACATCGCAGGGCGTTCTCGGCCTCAAGAACCTCGAGATGGGCTCCGACGGTGTGCTCACCTCAACCGGCAAGGAAGTGAAGCTCGACGCAGGAACCCAATTGCTGATCAACGTCCAAATCGATTTGCCGTCCCGATAGGCCCAGGAATTCCCAACCATCTTTTCCGGCCGCTCCTCCGGAGAACGCAAACAGCCCGCCATCCCGCGGGCTTTTCTTTCGTCCTGCAGCAACGACGAGCCGAAGTCTATCTTCGCGGATAGCTGAAGTGCCTGTCGGATAGGCCGGATGGTGAAATCTCGCGCCGATGTTCTTCGCGGCACGGAGTCCAAGCCTCGCCTCAACAACAACTTGCCCTCAATGCACGCGACCGCGTCGACTTTGGAAGTCTGACTGCCATACAAAAGGCAGCCACCCGTTCAACAAAGGGGGAAGGTATGAAATCAATTCGGTTGCTGATTCTACTTCTGGCGGGTGGCGTGTTCACCCTTAACGCAAGCTTTGCCCAGGCACAGGCGGAGATCGATCCCGACCACTACGAGCCACCGATCCACCATGTGCAAGCGCAGCCTTCGCCGCACGCCTCTCATCATGGCCAGACGAACCGCATGGTCGCCAGTCGCCATGCGAGCAAGTCGCATCATCATCACTCGCACGCCTCTGCCTAGACTCAGCCCAGAGCTCCCGGCCAGCGCGGCTTTGCGCCGGTCGGGGACGTTGGAGGCGTGCGACGCGGCTAGTCGACGTCGATGGCGATGACGACGTTCTGATGCCGCAAGAGCTTACCGAACAAGTCGCCGATCCTCTTCATCGTGTACTTGCGGCGTAACAGCTCCTGTCCATGGGCCGCATCGCCTTCATTGCAGATGCGGGCACGCGCTTCGATCCACTCGCCGGTCACGGTGCCGCGGAAGTTGCAAGGCGCAATGCGTGTCTTGGGATTGTTGCGCACGCGCTTAACTTTTCCGGCTTGCAGTTCGGAATAAACGTAGAAGACAGTCGTCGTTGGATTGCTGTGGCAGACATCCTGCACAAACCACACCGGAGTACGCACACCCACACCGGTTTTGCGAAACGTTTCCAGGTTCAGGTACTTCGCCCGCGCAAATTGGGCGATGGGATCAGCCATTCGTTTTCCTCCGAATCAATCATGAGCTTACCGCACCGGGCGCCCGGCCCGCGATGGTTGGTGAACGGATTGCCGCTTCTGCTGAATAACGAAGGGCGCCCTGGCGAGCGCCCTTTTCCTGCGCGATTGATGTGGCGGCTAGAAGTTGATGTTCATGCCGAACTCCATCGCTCGGGGCGCGCCCAGGTTGAACACGCCGGTGCCCGCGCCTACGCGATTGGTGACTCGCGTAGCCGAGGTGGTTCCGTTGACCGATCCTGGAGCTCCGGTCAAGCCGCCGGTCAATGCGTTTGGCGGCAGATCGAAGTTCGCCATGTTGAACATGTTGAAGAAGCCGGCGCTGGGCTGGAAGGCGATGACATGCGAGTACGCTTCCAGCTTGTACGTCCACGCCAGCTTCAGGTCGAAGTCGCGCAGGTTGCCCATGCTGACCTGGTTAGGAGGAGCGAATTGCAGCGAGCAGTTCGGGCTGTTGATGCTGCCGCCCTGGATGCACGGCGCCACCGCTCCCAGTTGCTGCAACTGCGCCGCCGTGAACAGGCCGTTCTGAACCAACATCTGGCCGGCCGGAGTTGGCTTGTTGCCGTACTGGTTGTTGTAGTTGTTGAGCAGCAGGTTGATGGTGCTGCCGTTCACTTGCGATCCGAAGGCGCCGTTCACCGTACCGGGCAGCGGATCCTGGGTGGTGCCGTCGCCGTTGAAGTCGGTCTGGAAGATGGCTCCCGGACCGCTTCCGGGCACTTCGATCGGCACCGACAGGGGCGAGTAGAAGTGGCCGATGAACGACAGCTGGAAATTCCAAGGCATGTTGCCGACCACGCCGAACGACAGCTGGTTCGGGCGATTCAGCAGCGATGGGCCGAAATACTTGTTGGGGTTGTCGTTGTCCAGCGAGGGAACGATGAAGTCCTGGTCGCTGTTGGAAATGCCGCCGAGTGTGCCGCTGATGCCCGATCCGCCTCCTGAATTCTTGAACGAAGAATAGGAGTAGGAGACCTGGAAGTTTGCCGAGCGCAGGCCTTTGAACGGATTGTTCTTCTGATAGACCAGCTTCACGTCGAAGGCGTTGTATTTCGAGATGCCGGCCGGAACCAGGAACGGCATGGCCGGTGCGTTGGGATTCTCGCCTCCGAAAGCGCAGCCGCCAGCGTTGATACACGTTCCGCCCAGGTCACCTTGTGAGTCCAGGCCATTGGTGGCGAAGTCAGACAACTGCACGGGTCCAGCAGGAGCGCCCCCCACGCCGGGATGAAGACCCGGACAGTGGACGAGCGCCTGAGCGATGGTGCTTACGCCACATTCGCTCAACGTCGTATTGATGGCTGAAACCGCGCCGGCCTTGTTGAAGTACTTGATACTGCCGGTGTGGTTCTGGTCTACCCCAAGCAGCAGGCCGGTGGTGACGTTACGGACATAGTCCACGCTCAATACCACGCCGGGAGACAGCTCGCGCTGCAGGCCGACGTTAATCTGCGTCGAACGCGGCGTCTTGTAGTCAGGAGCGAACAATCCAAGTGGGAAGTTCACGCCTCCCGTCACGAAGTTCTGC